>NZ_CP150637.1:2412500-2563334 GCF_038500265.1 Ignatzschineria larvae DSM 13226
AAAGCTTCGGGGAGCTGGCAATCAAGCTTTGATCCGGAGATGTCCGAATGGGGAAACCCGCACAGGCTTAAAACCCTGTCATCCACAGCTGAATAAAATAGGCTGTAGGAAGCGAACCTGGTGAACTGAAACATCTAAGTAACCAGAGGAAAAGAAATCAATTGAGATTCCCGCAGTAGTGGCGAGCGACCCGGGAGTAGCCGATATATGATAGCTGTTTATATAGAAGAACCATATGGAAAGATGGACCGTAGAGGGTGATAGTCCCGTATTCGAAATGTAGACAGTGGTACTAGGTATATCAACAAGTAGGGCGGGACACGAGAAATCCTGTCTGAACATGGGGGGACCATCCTCCAAGGCTAAATACTCGTAATCGACCGATAGTGAACAAGTACCGTGAGGGAAAGGTGAAAAGAACCCCTGTGAGGGGAGTGAAATAGAATCTGAAACCGTGTACGTACAAGCAGTGGGAGCCCTTTTTAGGGTGACTGCGTACCTTTTGTATAATGGGTCAACGACTTACATTCTGTGGCAAGCTTAACCGAATAGGGTAGGCGTAGGGAAACCGAGTCTTAATAGGGCGAATAGTCGCAGGGTGTAGACCCGAAACCAGGCGATCTACCCATGGCCAGGCTGAAAGTTAGGTAACACTGACTGGAGGGCCGAACCCACATCTGTTGCAATAGATGGGGATGAGCTGTGGGTCGGAGTGAAAGGCTAATCAAGCTTGGAGATAGCTGGTTCTCCCCGAAAGCTATTTAGGTAGCGCCTCATGTAATTTACTTCCGGGGGTAGAGCACTGTTTCGGCTAGGGGGTCATCCCGACTTACCAACCCGATGCAAACTCCGAATACCGGAAAGTATTATCATGGGAGACACACAGTGGGTGCTAACATCCATTGTGGAGAGGGAAACAACCCAGACCGCCAGCTAAGGTCCCCAAATTATCGCTCAGTGGTAAACGATGTGGGAAGGCATAGACAGCTAGGATGTTGGCTTAGAAGCAGCCATCATTTAAAGAAAGCGTAATAGCTCACTAGTCGAGTCGGCCTGCGCGGAAGATTTAGCGGGGCTCAAGCGATATACCGAAGCTGCGGATGTGTATTTTAAAATATATGTGGTAGGGGAGCGTTCTGTAAGCCTGTGAAGATGGACTCGTAAGAGCCGTTGGAGGTATCAGAAGTGCGAATGTTGACATAAGTAACGTTAATGCGAGTGAAAGACTCGCACGCCGAAAGACCAAGGTTTCCTGTTCAACGTTAATCGGAGCAGGGTGAGTCGGCCCCTAAGACGAGGCAGAGATGCGTAGTCGATGGGAATCAGGTTAATATTCCTGAACTCTCGTATCATGCGATGGAGGGACGGAGAAAGCTAGACCAGCTGGTGATTGGTATGCCAGTGTAAGCAGGTAGGTAGAGATCTTAGGCAAATCCGGGATCTTAATACTGAGACGTGAATGCGAGGAGCTTACGAGCTCCGGAGTGGTTGATGCTATGCTTCCAAGAAAAGCTTCTAAGCAATAGTGATATGAGAACCGTACCCCAAACCGACACTGGTGGTTGGGATGAGAATTCTAAGGCGCTTGAGAGAACTCGGGTGAAGGAACTCGGCAAAATCGTACCGTAACTTCGGGAGAAGGTACACCTTCCTAGGTGAATGCTTTACGCAGTAAGCTCTGGAAGGTCGCAGTGAAAAGCTGGCTGCAACTGTTTATCAAAAACACAGGACTCTGCAAACACGAAAGTGGACGTATAGGGTCTGACGCCTGCCCGGTGCTGGAAGGTTAATTGATGGGGTTAGCGTAAGCGAAGCTCTTGATCGAAGCCCCAGTAAACGGCGGCCGTAACTATAACGGTCCTAAGGTAGCGAAATTCCTTGTCGGGTAAGTTCCGACCTGCACGAATGGCGCAATGACGGCCAGGCTGTCTCCACCCGAGACTCAGTGAAATTGAAATCGCCGTGAAGATGCGGTGTACCCGCGGCAAGACGGAAAGACCCCGTGAACCTTTACTATAGCTTTACAGTGGATTTTGAATCTTTTTGTGCAGGATAGGTGGGAGGCTTTGAAGCAGCGACGCTAGTTGTTGTGGAGCCATCCTTGAAATACCACCCTGAAAGATTTGGACTTCTAACTTAGGCCCATGATCTGGGCTAAGGACATTGTATGGTGGGTAGTTTGACTGGGGCGGTCTCCTCCGAAAGAGTAACGGAGGAGTACGAAGGTACCCTCAGCCCGGTCGGAAATCGGGCTTATGAGTGCAAAAGCAAAAGGGTGCTTGACTGCGAGACAGACACGTCGAGCAGGTACGAAAGTAGGTTTTAGTGATCCGGTGGTTCTGTATGGAAAGGCCATCGCTCAACGGATAAAAGGTACTCCGGGGATAACAGGCTGATTCCGCCCAAGAGTTCATATCGACGGCGGAGTTTGGCACCTCGATGTCGACTCATCACATCCTGGGGCTGTAGTCGGTCCCAAGGGTATGGCTGTTCGCCATTTAAAGTGGTACGCGAGTTGGGTTCAGAACGTCGTGAGACAGTTCGGTCCCTATCTGCCGTGGGCGTTGGAAATTTGAGAGGAGCTGCTTCTAGTACGAGAGGACCGAAGTGGACGTATCTCTGGTGTTCCGGTTGTCATGCCAATGGCATAGCCGGGTAGCTACATACGGACGGGATAACCGCTGAAAGCATCTAAGCGGGAAGCCTTCCTCAAGATAAGATTTCCCTAGGGGTTTAACCCCTCTGAAGGTCCGTCGAAGACTACGACGTTGATAGGTTGGGTGTGTAAGTGCAGTAATGCATTGAGCTTACCAATACTAATTGACCGTGAGGCTTGACCATATAATAGGTCTTAGACAATTTGTCTTACAATGAGACATGAACGTTTCCAAAGTTAAAACGGAGAATACAGTCTACTTGCTGTTACTAACCAACTAATCAAATTTATTCGTGAGTGGAGTATTTAATACTTCAAACACAAACCAGTTTTCCTGGAGACAATAGCGCTATGGAACCACCTGATCCCGTCCCGAACTCAGAAGTGAAACGTAGCAGCGCCGATGGTAGTGTGGGAGTTCCCATGTGAGAGTAGGTCATTTCCAGGGCTTAATACAGAAACCCCTAGTTCAGTGAACTAGGGGTTTTCTTTTTACTTTGAATTTACAAATTATTAAATATTATCAAAATTGACCTCATAGAATGACTATTAATCATTTTAAAAATGAATGGCAAAATTTTTATATTAGTAGTAGATATGAGGATAAAATAATGGCTGTAACATTAAAAAAAGGTGAAGGTGTTAGTCTTAAAAAGCAAGAGCATGATCTTTCAATTGTGACCATTGGTTTAGGTTGGGATGTAAAAGAGAAGAAAACAGGTTTTTTAAAATCACTTTTTGGTAAAAATGAGGAAGAGTATGATCTAGATGTTATTGCCTTTCTCTGCGATGCTTCAGGTAAAATTGCGAATTGTGGTGAAGTAAGAAATGGTTCTCCTTCATTGTTAAATGGAGATATTGTCTTTTATAATTCAATGCGCCATCCATCAGGTAATGTATGGTTAACAGGCGATAATCGTACTGGTGAAGGTGATGGAGATGATGAGCAAATTATTCTGAAGCTCAATGCATTAGGTAATGAATATCAAAAAATTGTCTTTATTGTCCAAATTTATGATGGTAAACGCCGACAACAACAGTTTGGTGAAGTTGCGAATGCTTTTATTCGAGCGGTAGATGCTAATGACAAGGAGATGGTTCGTTTTAATCTCTCTAATAATCCATCTTTTGATCAAAAATACTCCATGGTCTTTGCCGAATTAGTTCGTGAGGCGGATGGTTGGAAGTTTAAAGCTATCGGCAATCCCTCAATTGCTGATTCTTTTGTTACCCATATTGAGAGTTATTTATAATGCGTAGATTACCTGTATATCTCTTAGTAGATACTTCTGGGTCTATGCGTGGTGAGTCTATCTATGCTGTGAATGTTGGTATTCAATCAATGTTGACAGCATTGAGACAAGATCCTTATGCACTTGAAAGTGTCTATCTTTCTATCATAACATTTGATAATGAAGCTCGAGAGTTCATGTCATTAACGGCATTAGAAGATTTTCGTTTTCAAGATCTTGTGATCCCTCAATCTGGGGGAACTTTTACCGGTGCAGCACTTGAGCTTCTGATGCAATCTCTTGATCGCGATATTCAAAAAACAACCCCGGAAGCTAAAGGAGATTGGCGCCCCATGGTCTTTTTAATGACCGATGGGAATCCTTCCGATCTCTACGCTTATAGTGAAAATTGTCAGCATTTGAAACGTTATAGTTTAGGTTCCGTGATTGCATGTGCTGTGGGTAATAAAGTTGATACTAATCACTTGAAACAATTAACATCACATGTCGTATCTTTGGAAACGCTTGATTCTAGTGCTTTTGCTGGATTTTTTAAATGGGTTTCTGCAAGCGTTGCTTCGGGTAGCATGAGTGCCGGGATTGATCAAAAAGGTTCTGATAACCTACCGCCACCGCCACCTGAAATTCAGTTAGTTCTTTAAGGATCATTTTATGCGAAGATTACCTATATTTTTCTTGCTCGATTGTTCTGAATCTATGGCTGGTGCAAAGCTTGATCATATGAAGCAGGGCTTAAAAAAAATTGTTGAGGATCTTCGCCATGATCCTCATGCTCTAGAAACAGTCTATATTTCAGTGATTGCTTTTGCCGGCAAAGCAAAAACAATTGTTCCGCTGATTGATCTTGTTTCATTTTATCCCCCTGTGTTACCGATTGGTAGCGGTACTTCATTAGGTGCTGCGCTACATGAATTACAAAAGCAGATCGACCTGCAAGTTAAAAAGAGTTCGCCGGAACAGAAAGGGGATTGGAAGCCTGTTGTCTATCTTTTAACGGATGGTTATCCCACAGATGACGTAAAACCTGAAATTGATCGTTGGCATCAATCTTATACGAATAAAGCGAAACTTATAGCGATTAGTATTGGTCAATCGGCTAATTTAGAATTATTGCGTAGTTTAACCCCTGATCTCTTTCTATTTGATGAAACGCAAGATAAGGACTTTAGGCAGTTTATTCAGTGGATCACAGCTTCAATCTCAATGCATAGTCAAAGTGTCGATGGCCAAGTTTCTGAACAAAAAAGTAATATTATCAGCTTAGCTAAATCGAATTTACCGCCTTCGTTTGATGATCAATGTGTTGTATTAACTGGGAAATGTTCAACAACGCAGAAGCCTTATCTGATTAAATATGAGAATTATGACAATATGGTCTATCTCAATAAAGATACCCGTCGACAATATCGCTTACAGGGCTGTTTCTCAGTCGATGAGGATTACTTTGCCTGGAGTGATGATCGAGCTTTTTCGTTATCCATTAATACTCAACAATTATCAGGTTTTCCGAGTTGTCCGCATTGTAGCAATGGCGTAGCGTTTGCCCTTTGTCGTTGTGGGCATTTGCTATGCGTCGGTCAATCCGCTCAAGCACAGTGTCCTTGGTGTCAGCGACATATTCAATTTGATCCAGATAGTGGTAATGAAGATTTTGATGTCTCTCGTGGTCGTGGATAGATGAGGAATTCGGCGGTGGAACAAGATCTATTGACATGGCTAAAAACGCAATTATCTGATGCACAATTTTTGACCTTTTTTGAGAATCCTGAGGCGGTTGAGACGATGAATCGTTGGATTCAACTTGTGAAGCGTGTGCAAGAGATAGAACAATCGGTAACCGATTCTGATGCCATTGCAAGTATTACTTCAGTAAAAAATTATGATGCCCCCCCCTTAATAACGATGGGGCCTGCGATTCAGACTTCATTTGAAAAGTGTGAATTACAAGATCAATCTGAGCAAAAAAATAACCAAAAGAAACAAGCTTTATCGTTACCCACAGCGCTACCGCAAGAAGTGATAGTACAAGATGTGGCAGTTTCAACAGAAGATATTGCAGTGTCAACGGTGATAAATGAGAATCAATCTGCTTTAGGGATTCAATTGGAAGAAACTGTTACGATGCCACCACTCTCTGAGGAGGATGCTTTGAAGCAAATTCAACTGATCTGTAGCAATGGCCGTTCAGATGTACCATACCATTCGGCGATTGAATATCAAGTATTAGCGACCCAACAAGGTATGTTGCCGTTACTCGTGATTGAAGAAGTCACTATTCCTGATGAATTAAAGGGTATCCAGTTTAATCCTGAAACTCAGCGATTAGAAGGTGTTCCTAAAGTTGCCGGAAATTATATTTTAATAGTAAAATGGCATTGGTTACCAAATAAAGCAGCTCATGATGCCAATTCTAGTGGAATAGCAAATTTTAATGTTGAGATTAATCAACCTGTTTCACAAGAGACACCTCTAGAATTAATCATTAACCCTAATCCGGATAGTTTGTGGCAGGATATCCCGGCAGATCACACTGATCCTTATTACAAAGAGAGTACCGCTTTTGATTATTACGTATTACAAACAGGTTATCATTTAGCGGCGGCAAGCCGAAGAGGCCGCTCACATTCCCATGTAGGGAGTTTTCGTGATGATGACTACTATGTTAATGCCCTCAATAATGGTTGGGTCATTATGGTTGTTGCCGATGGTGCAGGGAGCGCTGTCAATTCTCGCAAAGGCTCAGCTATTGCTGTACATAGTGTTGGACAATTTTTTACTAAAAAGCTCAATACAGCACATAATACGAGGTTAGATCGCCAAATAGCTGAATGGCAAATAGATGATCAGCAACAGCTTGGTCTGTTACGGGAATGGTTTAGAGAAGCTTTACTCAGCGCGATAGATGATATTGAAAGTGAAGCTACTATACGTCAATTAGAGGTTAAATCCTATGCGACAACGCTATTGGTGACCTTAGCTCGTCCCATGGGGAATGGTCTATTTGCCGTGAATTGCGCTATTGGTGATGGTGCGATTACCGCTTATGGTGCAGATGGAAAAATTCGACTTTTAAGTACGCCTGATAGTGGTGAATTTGCAGGGCAGACACGTTTTTTAGACCGAAAAACCGTGGTTAGTGAGCAGTTTTTTCATCGTATTACAATAGGTAAATGGCAGGATGTCTCTCACCTTTTACTGTTAACAGATGGTATTACTGACCCGAAATTTGAAACAGAGCAACAATTAATGGTTCCAGCTCATTGGGATGCGCTGATTGCCGATATTACACCAGCGTTAAACAGCGATAATCCTGGAAGTGCTCTATTAGAGTGGATGAAATTTATGTCTCGAGGGCACCATGATGATCGGACGATTGTCGTGTTATGGCAGAAGAAATCGGAGTCAGTAAAGAGAGAAGATCCCCTTCAAGTAGATCACGGATTATGCGAATAGAGGTGCTATAGACGATGGGGAATATTATTCATTGCAAGACGACAACAGAAAAAGCTATCGCTTACGTCGATAAGATTATCGGTTCAGGGACGATGAAAGATGTCTATTTCTCACCGGATCGATCGTATGTTGTTGCATTCTATCAAAAAACACCAGATGCCCAATCGTTAGAACGTCTTGAGATGATCACAGGACGTTATTATCAAAATATCTTTGGACAGACAGGTGGAGAGTATTGGCAAAACCTTTTTTGTTGGCCAACGGATATCGTTCACCATGAAGATAAAGTAGGGATCGTTGTACCGACGTATCAAGATCATTTCTTCTTTCATTATGGGTCTAAAAATAATGATTTTCTCAATATTAAAGGCAAAGAGAAAGAGGGGAAATGGTTTGCTAGCGCGAGTAATCAGCAGAAATTTTTAGATCCTAGAGAGCGCGGTAATTTGCTTACTTATTTGAAAATTACATTACAGTTGAGTCGAGCGGTTCGCCGGATGCATGCCGCGGGCCTTTGTCATAGTGATTTAAGTTATAAAAATGTGCTAGTTGACCCCGAAGGTGGCCATGCTTGTATTATCGATGTCGATGGTTTAGTGGTTCCGGGTAAATACCCACCTGATGTGGTGGGAACCCCTGATTTTATTGCGCCTGAGGTTGTGAAAACAAGCCATCTTGATAAACAGGATCCGACACGAATCTTGCCAAGTATTGCGACAGATCGACATGCATTAGCAGTATTAATCTATATGTATCTTTTTTATCGACATCCGCTTCGAGGCGGTAAAGTTCATGATTTTGAAGATAGTTTACGAGATGAATCTTTAACGATGGGAGAGAAGGCACTTTTTATCGAGCACCCGGCAGATTATAGTAATCATGTTAAGCCTGCGCAAGTGCGTGTGGATGCTTTACCATGGGGAGATCCTGCTAAGATTCCTTATACTGTCAGTGGTCCATATTTGTCGAAACTTTTTGAACGCGCTTTTATTGATGGATTACATGATCCTGTCCAACGTCCTACCGCTGATGAGTGGGAAATGGCGTTAGTCAAGACGATTGATCTTCTTCAACCTTGTCAAAATAGTGAATGTTCATTGGGATGGTATGTATTTTCGGGTAAAACATCCCCACGCTGCCCTTATTGTGACCGTCCTTATATCGGACAATTACCGATTTTAAATCTCTACTCTTCTCGGGGCATGGGTAATTATCGTCCTGATGATCACCGTTTGATGGTTTGGAGCGGGCAGTCACTTTATGCTTGGCATGTGAATCGACTGATAGCGCCGAATGAGCGAACGGCTAGATCATTGAGAAAAAGGGTGGGTTATTTTATTTTCCATCAGGATCGTTGGTGGTTAGTTAATGAAAATATAGATAATCTATTGTTACTACCTGATAAGAGAAAAGTGGAGAAGGGCGATAAGGTAGAATTGGTTGATAATACGCAATTTATTCTTTCTACAGAAGAGGGTGGACGGTTAGTTGTCGTACAATTAATAAATAATTAAGATGGAAATAAATATTATATTTTGTAAAAAATATTTTAAATAAATTGTAATTCGTAAATTTACCGCTTGTAGATAATATTAATGATAATATCTTTTTTATGTTAACTGTTATCTTGTTTTATAGGGGGATTGATGTGGGAAATAGTTAAGCTTGGCATGATCTTGTATCTATTGCAAATACTGCATTGATTGAACCTATTCATATTAAAATGCATCTTTTTGTTAATAAGCCAATCATAATTTCAATTGGTAGAAATTCACACAAGAACAGTGGTAATTCCACCCTGAATATTTACCTAACCTAGTAATGAGCATTTAATTAAGATCTAGATTAGTTACTAAGGTTGATTGAAATCAGAAAAAATTTGATCTCAGGTTTAATAAAATATTTATAGTGAACTAGTAGTATTAAGAAGATAAAATATGAGTAGTGAGAGTATAGGATAAATATGAAGGAAGTGCTATTTTCCCAATCAATGAATGCTGAAAAGAAGGTCTTAACGCAAGGGGTGTTATTCCTTAAGAAGGTCGCAGGTAATTATTCATTAGAGTCACTTATTGAATTAGCTGAACGGCGTAACCCTAAACGGGCATTTCTCTTTGTGAGTAAAATTTTAGGTAAACATATACCTGTGGCGCCGCATAAGATGCGCCAAAGCTATAAAGTATTGAGTGCGCAATTACCGAACTCTATTCCTGGTAAAACACTATTCCTTGGCATGGCTGAAACGGCGGTAGGCCTAGCTGCTGGAGTATTTGAGGAGACCATAAAATATTGTGATGAGGCGATATTATTACTTTCCACGAGACATCAATTAGAGGCTCCATTATTATGTCGATTTAAAGAGAATCATAGTCATGCCTCAGATCATCTAATTCATCTCCCTTTGCATAACCAAATACAATCATTATTTGCCGATATACAAACATTTATTTTAATTGATGATGAGGTGACAACAGGTGATACCTTCAAAAATCTCTTAACCGCATTGATAGCAACAGGAGAGTTCCCAAAATTACAAAAGGTCTATGCATTAACCCTAACGCATTGGAGTGATAAAGAGATTAAAGGTGGTATCTTGCCTATTGAGGCAAAATCACTACTTTTTGGTTGTTGGGAGTGGCAAGCGGATACGCAGGCAATACCGCCTAAAATGCCGAAAGTTAATGCTATAGATGCAGGAACACAACCTATTGTAGGAACCCAAGATTGGGGTAGATTAGGTCGATTTAAACTTAAAAATGATGACAATAATATTCACCAATATTTGATATTATCTCATTGGTTATCGAAAGTATCTCTTCCATTATCTGCGCGAGTCTTAGTATTGGGTACTGAAGAGTTTTTGTGGCCTCCTTTTTTATTCGCTGAAAGTTTAGAGCAGAGAGGTTATGAGGTCTATTTTAGTTCTACAACTCGTTCCCCTATTGCTGAGGGGGGTGCTATTCATTCAGTGATCTCATTTACTGATAACTATGGTCAAGGAATATCTCATTATCTTTATAACGTTGCTCATCAATCCTTTGACTATATATTTCTTTGCATTGAAACGCCGAAGGAGAGTGTTGATTCAACATTATTGCAGACATTAGCTAAAGTAGCTCAGCAAGTAGAAATTTTGATTTATACCGAGTGTTAAACTCAATGTGTCATAGGTTTTATAGAGCCAACAACTCTAACCATCAATCGCATTACGCAGAAGACGATAAATATGCATTATGAACGCCCTGTTGTTTTTACGGATCTTGATGATACCTTGTTTCAAACTTCTCGAAAAATGGATCAAGCTCCCTATGCAATAGGGGCATTTGATCGTAGTGGTAAACCCCGGAGTTTTTTTAACAAGGCTCAATATCAATTTCTGTTATGGCTGTTGAATACTACAGATTTAATACCTGTGACAGCAAGAGGTACGGAAGAAATTGCCCGCGTAAACATCCCTTTTCAATCTTGGCAGATTACGACCCATGGTGCTGTGATTTTAACGCCAGAAGGAAAAATTGATTTACGTTGGAAATCAATTGTCTGCCAATCACTTAAACCTTATGAAACAGATCTCCTCATGATGGCGCAGATGATTACTGAATGGATGGCAATAGATGGAGTGAATGCTTGGGTTCGCCTAAATTTTGAGTACGGGATTCCTATTTATCTTATCATGAAGCATCGAGATAGTTATTGTGTCGATCAGTTATATTCTTTTGCGACTTCCTTACCTTCACGTCTTTTAGCGGAAGGTATTAATCCGGAGCAATTCTATATCCATCAAAATGATAATAATATTGCATGGATACCGCATTCTATTAACAAAGGTGAGGCTGTACTTTGGCTTATTGATCAACTGCATGAAGTTCGAGGAGATTTTCCATTATTAGGTATGGGCGATAGTATTAGTGATTATTGCTTTATGCGTCATTGTTGTTTTTTTACTATTCCTCAACAGAGTCAATTGACTACAAAAATTATCCGTCCTGGGATAGAGAAACAGTGATGATGGGCTTGTCGTTGTTTTTATGGTATTTTTATTTAGAATTTATGGAGTAGAGTGGTATTTATAGTGTCTAATAATTCGACTTTAATTTTAAATACTTCATTGGAAGGTATGAACGGAGAAATGATTTTACAAACTGATAATATGCGAGGATTTTCTGGAGCTTATCGTTGTTCTGATGTGACATTTTTACTCTCTTTGGTTGAAATGGATATGACACCGGTTGCGGAGAAAGAGGTGCTTATTCAATCGGGAAAGAAGCATTATTCAGAAATGTTGAGCGAGGAGCCGGCACCCACAGCACTTCATCTTGAGCTTTTCTCCCAATCTTTACAAGATGCGGGGCCACGTTTAGCACAAGAAGTCGAATATTTAGCCCAACAATTACATCATTACTGCACTTCTGAACCGATTATTCTGATTAGCTTAGTACGAGCTGGCGTACCTTTGGGGGTAATGCTTCAACGAGCTTTACAAGATATTGGGCATGTTTCTTATCACTATGGTATTAGTATCATTCGAGATCGAGGTATTGATGAGGTTGCACTTTCAGAAATCGAAGCACGTCATGGAATGAAAGGACTCTTTTTTGTTGATGGTTGGACAGGAAAAGGCGCAATTTCTCAGCAGTTAGCTAATTCTTTAGCCATGCGGCAAGGCTATTCGGAAAGACCACACCTTGTTGTTTTAGCGGATCCTTCCGGGACTGCATGGCTCTCTGCTACAAAAGAGGATTGGTTAATTCCTTTTGGAATTATGGGGGCACCGGTTTCTGGAATGATTTCCCGCTCTATTTGGCAAACTGATGGTTATCATGGTTGTGTTTATTGTCAGCACTTAGATGATTTTGATTGTAGTCAAAGCTTTGTTGACCAAGTGGATCAATTGCGTCGAGCTTTTACTCTAAATAAGAAACGACAGGTGCCGAAAGAATTTGAATCCATGGCGATGCCATTTGATGATAGTGCTTTTTTTGATGTTAATAAGCAACAGCAACGTTTTGCAAAGACTACTGAAATTATCGAGCGGGTTGCAGCGCGTTATCAAATTGAACAGATTAATCGTATTAAACCCGGTATTGCTGAGGCTACAAGAGCGATTTTACGACGAGTTCCTGAAGTTGTATTAGTACGAACAAAGGATGATCCTGATACAGCATTATTACGCTATTTAGCAAAAACGAAGGGAATTTCTATTACTGAGGTTGGTGATTTTATTGGTCACTACCGCGCATTGACGATTATTAAGAAGGTATTGTAATGAAACAACAACTCTCTCCTTGGCAATTAGGCGCAACGCTCTATATGCCGGCAACGCGTCAAGATCTTTTGGAAGTAATCCTCACACGTAAATATCCACAATTGCGTTCTCTAATTCTCTGTTTAGAGGATTCTGTAAGCGATGCAGATCTTGATTTTGCTATTAATAATCTCCATGCAACATTGATTTCTTTGGCTAAGGTAAAACAATCAGGGGTATATCTAGGAAATAGCGGTGCAGATGAAAAAGTAAATACGAATGTAGCAATGATAACGCCTTTAGTCTTCATACGACCCCGCAATATAGCCATTGCAGAACAGATTATTGCACATATGCCGCTATCTGGAGTTTCTGGATTTGTATTACCAAAATACACTCTTTCAGAAGTAGATGTATGGTGGCGATTATTAGAAAACACAAGTCTCTATTTAATGCCAACTTTGGAAGAGCGTGCAATTTACGATGTGACAAAAATGGAGGAACTTGCAGTAACGTTACGTGACCACCCTTGTTACTCTCGCATTATCGCACTGCGTATAGGAGGGAACGATTTGATGAATGGGCTTCGCCTTCGGAGAGATCGTAATTATACCCTTTATGAAGGCCCTATGGGCTATCTTATTAAAATGTTAGTATCAGTTTTTGCTAGTAAAGGTTTCTATCTGACCGCTCCAGTTTGTGAGCATATTGAATCAGACTTTTTAATTAAAGAACTCGAGCTTGATCTACTTCATGGCTTGGTGGGTAAAACGGTGATTCACCCCACTCAAATCTCTGTTGTTGAAGAAGCTTATCGCGTGCCAAGGCAGAGTTATGAAGAGGCAAAACAGATTCTCTCTGCACAATTCGCGGTGTTTAAAGTAAATGGTTCTATGTGTGAGCCTGTAACGCAATCACAATGGGCTGCTGATATTATTGAACGGGAACGTTTCTTTGGTATAAAAGTTTGATATCAATAATTGGGATACCATAATTTGATCGTACAGGTCATGATAATAGTTCAATTTGTTGATTAGATTATTCCCGGGCTTTATTTACAAAATATTTAATAAAGTAAGCATATTATGAAGATATATCTCTTATATTAGAAGTATTTAGTTATATAAGAGGTAAAAATGGTTTCATTAACAAAAAATCAGACAGTATCTTTGCGTAAAGAATCTTCGAATTTACAAAAACTCCATGTGGGACTAGGTTGGGATCCTGTACCAAAGAAACGAGGGTTTTTAGGTTCTCTATTAAGTGGGGGAGATTCGATTGATCTCGATGCGAGCTGCATTCTACTTGATAAACAAGGACAACAGATTGATATCATTTGGTTTCGTCAATTGAAATCAAAAGATGGTTCCATCGTTCATTCTGGAGATAATTTGACTGGTGAAGGTGATGGAGATGATGAGGTTATTAATGTGAATCTTGAAGCATTACCTACAAATGTGGAATATCTTGTTTTTACGGTTAATAGCTTTAGAGGCCAGACTTTCAATGAGGTGGAAAATGCTTTTTGTCGGATATTAGATCAATCAGGGAAAGAGCTTGCGCGTTATGTATTATCTGAGCAAGGCGTACATACTGGCATTATTATTGTGAGTCTTCGTCGCAATAATGGAAATTGGGATTTGACGGCATTGGGATCTGCTTGTAAAGGTCGTACTATTCAAGATATCTACCCAGAGATTGTTGCTCAGGTGCTGCGATGAAAATATTGATGGCGGGCGGGAATTTGACGATTCCAACAGAGCGAATTACGGTGACAATTCGCAGTGATCGTACAGTAGATGCATCAGCCTACCGACTCTATGCAAATGGTAAAGTTCGGGGCGATTCTGATATGGTTTTTTATGGCCAGTTAGCGAATGAAGATCAATCGATTAGCTTAAATCAACAAGGCAATCAAGCTATTTTTCAACTAAACTTGCCTCAACTGCATACTGAGGTAAATAGGATTGCTTTTGCCATTACGTGTAATGATGGTTTAACAGTTGAGGCACTTCATCAATTGGCGATTACGGTTAGTGCAGGACTTGGAGCGATTGCAGAGGGTCAAGTAGATCTTGCCGGACGTTCGGAAATGGCTCTTATTATGGGGGAAGTTTACCGGCGTAATAGTGAATGGAAATTCCGTTTTATCGCTCAAGGTTTTAATGGCGGATTGCAACCCTTAGCTGAGCATTTTGGAATAGAGATTACCTCACCGGCATCTAATTCAATAAATCCTGCTTCTCCAAATAATTCACCCGCTAATACTAATAAAATCACAAATGTACCGCTCACATCACCACCGGTAAATCTTTCAAAAATATCCCTCACGAAAGAGAAGAGAAGTGTCAGTCTTGAGAAGCGGGATGATTTTGGCAAGATTCGTATTAATCTTAATTGGCATAGAGAAATAGCTAAGAAGGGTGGCTTTTTCAATGGACTATTAAGTAATAAAGGGGTTGATCTTGATTTAGGCGCTTTCGTACGTTTGAAAAATGGTGAATGCTCTGTTGTCCAAGCATTAGGAAATGGCTTTGGTTATTTTGATCGACCTCCCTATGTGCAACTAGAAGCAGATGATCGTACAGGGGATAATATCAGTGGTGAGTGGATTAATATTAATGGACGTTATTGGGGAGAGATAGATGAGGTCTTAATTTATGCATTTATCTATGAAGGAGTGCCTAATTGGACACATACAGATGGTGTAGTGACAGTATATGTTCCTGACCAAGCGCCTATCGAGACCCGTTTAACTGAAGGGGATAATAATGGTCGTTTATGCGCAATTGCAAGACTTATAAATCAGAATGGTGCTATTAAGGTTGAGCGGTTAAATGAGTATTTTAAACGACAGCGAGATATGGATCAGGCTTATGGTTGGGGGTTTAGGTGGACAGCCGGTCGTAAGTAAGGCTAATTGTTTTTGTGATCATCTATTGATATGTACTTCTCAATAAATGGAATTATCTATTTGATTTTTTAAGTTTTATATATGGAAGAAAAGAGGAATTTATGAGCTTTTTAAATAAAATTAAAGAAGGTTTTAAAAGTGGTCGTGATGAGTTAACTAGGCAAGTGAGTCGTTTTAAGAATCAGAAATTTATGCAAGGAACAGTAGCAATTTGTGCTTATGTGGCAATGGCGAGTGATGGAGTTAGTCCTGAAGAGAAACATAAGATGATGGGGTTTTTGAGGACATCTCCAGAATTAAGTATTTTTGACACCAATGAGGTTATTGAATTCTTTAATAAAATTGTTGCAAGCTATGATTTTGATATGGATATAGGACGAGGTGAGGCAATGAAATATATTGTCAACCTTAAGAATCAACCAGAAGCTGCTCAACTAGCGGTTCGTGTAGGAATTGCAGTTGGCAAAAGTGATGGGGATTTTGATCAATATGAGCAAAATGCCGTTACAGAGATTATCGCGGCATTATCGCTTGATGCTGAGAGTTTTGGGCTCTAGTTTTTATCTTTTTTATCAAATTGTTATAAATAAAGCGCATATTTAATTTCAGCAAGTAACTATCAGCCTATAAAAGGATGCGTTTGTTATGATGCCTTGATAGTTAATTAACGGCCTTAAAATAGCTATTTATATTTTATAATGTTAAATCCATGGAAGGATATTTATGAATGAAGTAACACATCTTGGGTTTCCCTTCGATACCACGATTGTATTTATCGTGCTTTCGCTCGGGGCAATTTTTATTGACCTCTTTATGCATCGTAAGGATACCATTGTTACACTAAAAAGTGCTGCACTATGGTCAATTTTCTGGGTCATGATTGCCATGATCTTTGCCGCCTATCTTTACTATCGTCATGGTTCTGAGGTGGGGAGTCTTTTTTTAACAGGATATGCACTCGAGAAAGTTTTATCTGTGGATAACTTATTTGTTATGATGGCGATTTTCTCTTGGTTTGCGGTACCTGATCAGTACCGACATCGCGTGCTCTATTGGGGGATTATCGGGGCAATTGTGTTCCGAGCAGTTTTTGTTGCAATTGGTACCGGCCTATTAGCTTTGGGGCCTTATGTGGAACTTATTTTTGCTTTAATCGTACTCTGGACGGCATTCATGATGCTCAAAGGAGAAGCCGATGAAGATGAAATTGAAGATTATTCACAACATTTAGCTTACCGTTTAGTGAAACGTTTCTTTCCTATTTGGCCTAAATTATATGGGCATAACTTCTTTGTTAAGCAAGCTGATGTCGATGCAGAACTTAAAAAGCCAGAGAATAAAGATGTCAAAGTCGGTGGTAGTGCAAAAACAACGCTTTATGCCACACCGCTTTTTCTCTGCGTAGCAGTCGTTGAACTCTCTGATGTGATGTTTGCCTTTGATTCTGTACCAGCAGTGATTGCGGTAAGCCGAGAACCTTTAATTGTATATAGTGCAATGATGTTTGCGATTTTAGGGTTAAGAACGCTCTATTTTGTACTTGAAGCGCTTAAACAATATCTTGTGCATCTGGAGAAATCGGTTGTTGCATTGCTCTTTTTTATTGCCCTTAAACTTGGATTAAATGCTACTGATAGTCTTTGGGAGCATGGTTGGCATATTTCTGCAAATGTAAGCTTAATTACAGTGTTAGTTGTGTTAACGATTGGAATTATCGCTAGTTTTCTCTTTCCTGGAAAAGAGGAATCATAATTTTACTCATTATTAAAAGGAGTTGACAAATGAGTGTTTCTTTAGCAAAAGGGGGCAATGTTTCATTGAGCAAATCAGCCCCGAATATGAAAAATATTTTAGTTGGATTAGGCTGGGATGTTCGGGAAACGGATGGTGCTGAATTTGATCTTGATGCCTCAGTTTTTCTCTTAACTGATAGCGGTAAAGTACGCGGTGATGCTGATTTTATTTTTTACAATAATTTACGATCACAAGATGGTTCAATTGAACATACTGGTGATAATCGCACGGGAGAAGGCGAGGGTGATGATGAGTCTATTAAAGTTAATTTAGATTTGATTCCGGCAGCGATTTCCAAGTTAGTATTTGTTGTAACAATTCATGATGCACAAGTTCGCCGTCAAAGTTTTGGTCAAGTGCAAGGTGCTTTTATTCGCTTAGTTAATAACGATACGAATGTAGAAGTTGCGCGTTATGATCTTTCAGAAGATGCATCCACTGAAACAGCGATGCTGTTTGGTGAGCTCTATCGTCATAATGGAGAGTGGAAATTTAGAGCGGTAGGTCAAGGTTATGCTGGAGGGTTAGCTTCTGTTTGTCAACAATATGGCATTAATGCATCATAATCATGATCTTATGTTTGTGACTTGAACTTTGTTAATAGAATTGAAAATTTTTAGTAGAAAGGAGTAAGCAATGGCTGTTTCATTAGTAAAAGGGGGTAATGTCTCTCTAACCAAAGAAGCTCCAACGATGGGAGTTGCTATGGTTGGTTTAGGTTGGGATGCACGTGTTACAGATGGTGCTGAGTTTGACTTAGATGCATCGGTTTTTATGGTTGGTGAAAATAATAAAGTATTATCAGATACACATTTTGTGTTTTTCAATAACAAAAAAAGCCCTTGCGGATCGGTAGAGCATCAAGGGGATAATCGTACCGGTGAAGGTGAGGGTGATGATGAGCAGATCAAAATTAATTTAGCCCAAGTGCCGGTGGATGTTAAAAAGATCATCTTCTCAGTGACAATCTATGATTCTGAAGCGAGAAAGCAAAACTTTGGGATGGTGAATAACAGCTTTATCCGTGTTGTGAATCATGATAATAATACAGAAATTGCGCGTTTTGATCTTTCAGAAGATGCATCAACAGAAACAGCGATGGTTTTCGGCGAGCTTTATCGTCATGGATCAGAATGGAAATTTAAAGCAGTCGGCCAAGGTTTTGCAGGTGGCCTAGGGGCTCTTGCCGGCCAATATGGTGTGAATATATAAAGTATCGATCTTATGTCATAAATCGTAATGTTGGGTTTCACGTAAGTGAGGTTTGATAATGATAGGACAGATTCACTGCAGTGAGTCTGTTTTTTTTATATTTCACTTAAACTGTTCTTTATGAAACATATTGAATGAAATGTAGAATAGAAATACAAGGTAAGAATATAGAGTAAAAATAATAAGAGAAGAGTAATGATTATTAGAATGTTTCCCGTGAAACATCAACAAAGTGTCTCAAGAGTATCTACTATTATGGGTAGTAGTAGGTAGAATGGAAAAAATAATATCGTGAAATCAACCTGTGCTTTATTGCTTAAATTCGATCTATTTTATGATATGGTAAAAAGATATCATCGTAAATTAGGAGTGGATTTATGTCAGAGAAGCAAGATTCATTACTCGATCAATATCAATTATTATGTCAAGATTGGCGAAGTGAAGCTAAAGATAGCTCTGATTTGGATGCCCGACGAACCTATTTCCAAAGTCATCCTGCTTTTATCCGCTGCCGAGAAATTTTAAATAATGCAGATTATACTGTTGAGAGAGTTTTAGTCGAGAATATGAAGCGACTTGATCATCTCTCAATTCATTTTGACCCTCGATTGACAGTATTAATTGGGGAGAATGCAACCGGAAAAACGACCGTCTGCGAAAGTTTAACAAAAGTATTTTCTTGGATTTTAAGCGCCATAAAACAGGAAGACTTTGCCGGCGCAGATATCGATTTAGATGAGATTAAGCATGGTAAATTAGCAGGGCGTATTACAATTGATCTTATTCTTGATGCGTACAATCAAATTCCCTTTTCTTTAGTACGTAATATGCAAGAGGGGGCTCATGCGAAACCATCGGATTTTGAAGCATTACGAGCATATGCTACAGTTATTCGAGATATTTTGAGTGTAGATAGTGCTTCTGTAACGCTTCCGCTCTTTATTTTTTATGGTGTCAATCGCACTAATTTTACGCGAAGCGCTAGAGAAATTTATCTCCATCGCTCTAGTGCCTATGATCATGCGCTTGAAGATAAGGTGCGAGTTTCTGATATGATCGAGTGGTTTATAATGCTCGATAATCTATCACAGCAAGATAAACTGTCTGAAGTACGTGATCTGCAAGTTTTTCAAGCAACATTGCAAGAGACAATTGCCGGCTTTAAGGTAAAACAACAGCAGGCAGATTTTCTGCAGAGTTCTCTTTTATCAGAGATGATCACTGATTTAGAGGGGAAGATAGCAGAAGCACAAGAGAAGATTGATGCGATTAAAGCTCGACCTTTTACAACGGCGGAGAAACTCAAAGCCTTAGTGAATGAAACAGTACGAATTTTGATTCCCAATGCTTCAGCTATTTCAGTGGATCGTTCTAGCGGTAAAGCACGAGTAGTGCTTGATATCTTTGGGGAAAAGCATGATATTCAGTATCTTTCTCATGGTCAACGTTCAGTGCTCTTTATGGTAGCTGATTTATTATCAAGATTAGAGATCCTGAATCCCCATCTTGAAGATCCCAGGCATAGTCCCGGGATTGTGATTATTGATGAGATCGAGCTTCATCTACATCCAACATGGCAGCAGACGATTATCGATTCTTTGCTGAAAATCTTCCCCAATATTCAATTTATTATCACAACCCATAGCCCACAAGTGATCTCTTCGGTGCATAAAGATCAGATTCGTTTTCTTAAAAATGATTTTGAAACCCATGAAGTAAAAGTACATTCACCAACATTCCAAACTCGGGGTCTATCTTCAGATAATATTTTGCTTCGGATTTTGAATATTGCCGAGGCACCGGATACGCCGGAATTTCAGAAGTATCAACAGCTCGAGAAGCTGATAGAGAACAATCTTGGCGATAGTGAAGAAGCTCAGAAGCTCTATCAACTTTTAGAGAAACACTTTGGTGCAGACAGTTTAGAGATGGAGAAGCTTCAATCACTTAAACGATTGCAAGCGATGCGGCAACGTATTTTGACTTGCCAAAATCAGCTGAGATCTGCCAAATCAATAGAGAAAGGAAAGGCTTCTATCGGTGAAGGGCATCAGCGTGTTGATAAGGAACAGCAAAGCGATAAGGAGTAGTGAATGCATCAACTTATTCGACCAAAACGAGCGCCGAAAACATTACGCCGAGCTCAAAAAAATCGACGTAAGCGGTGGGAGCAGATGCGAGGTAAGGATCGCCGGCAAATTTGGGTAAAGCTTCATGAGATGCAAAATCACTTTTGTGCTTATTGCGAATCACCTCTGATTCGGGAAGATAGCCATATTGAGCACTTTTTTCCCCGAGCAAAATATCCTGAATATATATTTGAATGGGATAATCTCTTTGGTTCTTGTAATAATAGTTGGACTTGTGGCATCTATAAAGATAGTGGACGTAACCCTGATAAAGTCATCCATGAGATGATTATCAAGCCAGACGAAGAAGATCCTAGGGACTATTTTCGTTACTATAAAAATGGTCGAATTGGCGTGCGGGGAGGATTAACTGATGAGGCGTATCATCGCGGAAAAGCAACAATTCGTTGGTTTAATCTTAATCATAATGCTTTAACACAGTTGCGTGCACGACACTTAGCGCCTTTAAAGCAGCTAGAGGCTGAATTTATCGCTTGGTATGATCATTGTGAAGAGAATCCCGATCTCTTGCCAGTGCTTGAAGAGGAGCTTTGGCAACTGCTTAATGAACAACTCAATACTGCTTTTCAAGCGATGAAGGTACATTATATTGTTGAGCATCTTGATCTGTTGTCGTTGATGGATCGTAGATTAATAGAAGATCTCCTAAGCGATCATGCACATGAAGTGGGACAACGTAACCGGCAAGGTGTTAGCAACAGGCGCAAATAATAACGCCTTATAATGGACAATTATTTTGCCTGTTAGTCGTGTTGTAATGCGA
Source organism: Ignatzschineria larvae DSM 13226 (assembly GCF_038500265.1). Classification (NCBI taxonomy): domain Bacteria; kingdom Pseudomonadati; phylum Pseudomonadota; class Gammaproteobacteria; order Cardiobacteriales; family Ignatzschineriaceae; genus Ignatzschineria; species Ignatzschineria larvae. Next base: position 2,433,941 of record NZ_CP150637.1, read on the forward strand.
CTTTAAATTAGGTGAGATATAATGTGTAAATACCCTCAATAATATTGAGATCTACGATATTACAACGAATCTCAAAGATCATTAAAAGGAGCTCACAATGATTGAACGAATTAACAAAGGTGCTCGTATGTCGGATGCGGTAATTCATAATAAGACGCTCTATTATACAGCCGTACCCACGATGATAGAGAACGATATCTATCTACAGATGAAGAGTACTTTAGCGGATATTGATCAGATACTTAAAACTGCCGGAACGGATAAGTCGCGCATTTTAGATGCCACAATCTTTCTTGTTTCAAGTCGAGATCTTGATGGTATGAATCGCGCTTGGGATGAATGGGTTGACTCGGAGAATGCGCCAGTACGTTGTACGGTACAAGCAGGATTAATGAATGCCGATTGGAAAGTAGAGATGAAAGTCATTGTGGCAATGCCATAACTGATTACTGAGTGATTCTTTTAAAGCAAAGTCCATTTGTCTCCTCAAAGAGGCAAATATCTCTATTTTTATCAGAATTTTGTGCCGGCAGTAATAAGTATGGTCTTACCAGAATCTTAATATTGAAAGGTGTTCTAATTTGAGGATGTTGGTGGCTTCATTAGAAGATACATTCTTGGCTTTGTATCTTGTAAGCTCCTGGGCTTGGATGGTTTTATGCTCGATCTTTCCTGTTGTAAATCGGCCTTAAAAATTAGGGCAACAAAAAAGCAGAGATTTGATAATCTCTGCTTTACTTTTATGAAATATTTATAAAAATAGAATAATGATATTAACTGGTCAAAAAAAATAAAATAATACCAATTGAATTGAAATAAAGACAATATAAATATATTATCAATAATAAATTTAAGTAAATTGACTTATGTTTAGTTTTATCTGCTTGATACATAGTGTTAGGTAGCAATCATATTTCAGAGAAGGGGCGAGTATGGGTCAGCGTGGATTTTCTCGACGAGATTTTTTAAGAACAATGGTGATTGGGGGCGTGACGGTGTATATTGCGGCGCCTTTCAGTAAAGCATTTGCGGCACTATTTCAGAATAATATTTTGCGACCACCTAATTGGGATCCGCAAACGCAGACAATTAAGAATCGAATTGATGCTTATGCAAAAGCTTTAGGAGAGAAGGTTTTCGCTTTTGATTTTAGAGCGAAAGATATGCCTCATTGGCCTCAAAAGCAGACTTATGCGATGATTTTACGGGTCACGCAAGCTGATAAGCGGTATGAGGGATTTGATTTGTCGATCTTAGAACCTGATGGTTTAATGCCAGATAAGATCATCACTGATGAAGATTTGGTGCGAGATAATGTGACGTTGCCGCCATTCTATGGGGAAGATTTCTTGCTTCCTGTAGGGAAAACACCGGCTTATCTTGGGCAGGAAGTGGCGATTTTGATCTATGAAGATTTTGATCGTTATCATTTTGCCAAAGAGACGCTTAAATTTAGAGACGATATTATTCGTTATGGTGAGACAACAGGGTTTTTAGAACGTGATCCATGGTCTACTTATCGAGGTATTCGCGTAGGTGCTGAAAATCCTTGGGATCCTGATATCTATTCTGCGATGGAATATACTACGGTTGAACCCCTAGGCTATAAGAAATATGTCCCTTATTATCCGACCGGTAAAAAGGGTGGGAATATGGATCAGCGCGGTATGTACTATGCCGAGGAGATTGCGGATCAATTCAAGAATCCCTCTGAAGATTGGCTAGTGATGGATCGTGAACTCTATTCCCAATCGATTGACCTCTGCGCGATGGAGCCTGATAACTCCAATGTTTGGTATGATGCGGATACAGAATCACTTCATGTGGTAATGGGAATTCAAACGCCACCACAAGTGGCAGAATCGATCGTTTATATTGCAAGCCATTCCAATTTTAAATTTAAAAAGCTCTTCTTTCATCCCTGCACAACTGTAGGTTATGGTTCAAAAGCCCGTGCAATGTTACCGATGCTTGGTATTGTAGCCGGGCTTTATGGTGGAGGTCTTCCAGTTCGTCTTGCGAATGATCGTTATGAGCAATTCCAAAGTGGTATTAAACGTCATCCATTTGATATGAAGTGCCAATTAGCGATTAACAAGAAGACGAAGAAGGTTGAATCCTTTATTGCCCATTATGCCTTAAATGGCGGCGGTCGCTGTAACTATACGCCGGGTGTAACGGCGGTGGGTTGTACAGGTTTTCAGGGAATTTACTATGTACCAAAGAGTGATATTATCGGCGTTGGTGATGCTACTCGCTCGGTTATTGCCGGCTCTAATCGTGGGTATGGTGCATTTCAGACCGCGCCGGCATTTGATACCTTGATGGATGAAGCAGCGCACTTGTTAGGTGAAGATCCTGTCGCCTTTAGACTTAATAATTTGATGAAATCGGGGATGAAAAATGCCCAAGGAGCAATTCCTGCCGGCATGATGCGTGGGGGCGAAGTCCTTGAAAATTGTGCGGAGCATCCGCTTTGGAAAGATCGTAAGGCAAGAAAAGCCCAATTTGAGAAAGAGAATCCTGGCAAGATTTTAGGAACAGGCATTGGTTGTGTACAGCTTGATTTTGGTTCTGGCGATGAGGGAGCTTATGCCAAGATTGAGATTTCACCTGAAGGAGAGGTATCTCTTTGGCATAGTGGTTTAGAAGTCGGAACAGGGATGGCGACTTCTCAGACAGTACTCTGTGCAAAATGGTTCGGTGTGCCTGCGCATCACTCCTATTTTGGTATGCTTGATTGGCCGGATATTGAGATGACAACGAAAGGTATAGAAGGTATTACCCAAGAGAAGCAAGATAAGCTTGCGGAGAACCCTCGTTGGACACCGCATCACTCGTCAACTGGGGCGAGTAACTCTGCTTACTATTACTCTCATATTACTTCTGATGTTGGGCGGGTACTCTTCGATTTTGGTATCTGGCCGGCGGCTGTAGCGATCTGGTCTGAAGGGATTGATGGGGGACAATATCGTTCACTGACTGTTCGACAAGAGGATGCGCGTTGGACTGAAGCGGGGCTCACTGCGGATGGATTAGAACCGCTATCCTTAGCGAGAATAGCGAAGAAAATCTATGAGATGAAAGGTTTAACCGGCGTTGCAGGTCATGGCTATAATCGATGGGAATGGGCAACGGCGAAATTTAAAATTGGTGATTCTGTTGCTGAATTTGCACTCGATGGAATTTCCCTCAAATGGGCAGATGGCGGTTATATCTTTAATGATCGCTTATCGGTGAATTACCCTACTGTACAGCGATGGAATGCTGGTGTGACGGATTATACAGCGCTTGCCGTTGCGGCAGAAGTATCGGTCGATCGCGCAACCGGGGAGGTGAAAGTGGAGAATCATCACTCGGTGCTTGAATGTGGCAATATGATTGTACCGGATCTTGTGTCAGGGCAGTTACAAGGCGGTGCGGCTATGGGTATTGGCCATGCGCTCTATGAGTATCTTCCACCCTATGAAGATGGCCCTGGCAATGGAACTTGGAACTTTAACCGTTACCATATTCCGCTTGCAAGCGAAGTGGCAGTGTGGGAGCAGACGCAGGTTGTGATTCCACCGTTATCGGATACAGATCCTCCTAAAGGTATGGCTGAACTTGCGATGACCACCATTGTGGCATCTGTTACCAATGCTGTTGCAGATGCGACAGGTCACTATTTCTATCATCATCCTATTCGCCCAAATGAAGTCTTGGAGGTTCTGAATGAAAATAATCTATAAACCCCTCACGATCACGATTAATGGGGAGAAAGTGGGCCCAATGGATATCCCTGAAGGGCTTTCAATGCTCGATTTCCTCCATGAATATCTCAATATGACCGGCACTCGTATGGGCTGTAATCAAGGGATTTGCCATGCATGCGTTATTATTGTCGATCATCCTGATGGTACGAGTGAAGAGATGCGAACCTGTATTACTGGCGCGCATTTCTTCGATGGTAAATCGGTGCGCACGATTGAAGGTATTGCGCATAAAGAGGCTGATGGTGAAGCAGTGCCATCGCCGGTGCAACAAGCCTTTATGGATCATTTTAGTTTCCAATGTGGTTACTGTACGCCGGGATTTGTGAATGCAACTACCGTTTTTATGGAAGAGCTAGCGCGTAATCCTATTGAAAGAGCTGATCTTGAACAAGCGATTATGGATGCACTCAATCCCCATATCTGCCGCTGTACGGGCTATGTTCGTTACTATGAAGCGGTGCGGGATTTAGTGGAAAGTACACCGGGATTATTAAAGGGGTAAGCGATGACAGAGAATAAAAAAATCGAAGATCAAACCATTGATCAAGGAACAAAGCCTCATCAAAAACGGGGGCGATTATTTAAATGGATCGTGACGCTGGTGATTATCATTATCTTGGTGATTCTCGTGATTGTGGGGTTTGATTTCTATGAGCGTTTACGACCCTCGGGTGCAAAACAGGTACTCAATAGTCCACCGGAGTTGATTGAAAAGGGGCGTTACTTAGCTGCCGCGGGGGATTGTGCTTCATGTCATACCACAAAAGAGGGCGCAATGTATGCCGGCGGTTATAAGATCGATACTGCTTTTGGGACGATTTATAGTAGCAATATTACGCCCTCTGCAGATTACGGTATAGGCCGTTGGACGGCGGATGACTTCTATCGTTCGATCTCTGAAGGGGTATCACCGATTCACCGGAATCTCTATCCGGCAATGCCGTATCCATATTATGCGAATATTACTCGGGAAGATTCTGATGCAATGTACGCTTACTTTATGTCGGTTCCGGCAGTAGATGAGCCTAGCCCGAGTAATGAGCTCTCATTTCCTTATAATCAGCGCGCGATGTTGATGGGATGGAATATGCTTTTCTTTGATAAATCGCCATTACCAGCGGTTTCAAAAGGAAATTCTGATGCATGGAAACGTGGGGAATATCTTGTGAATACGCTAGGTCATTGTGCAATGTGCCATACGCCGATGGGAGATTTTGGTGAAGTGGAGCGGGAGAAGATGTTTACCGGCAATGTGATGGGGCGGTTCTCAGCGCCTGATATTACGCCGCAAGGTTTAGCCGCTCGTGGATGGACGCAACAGGATCTTGAGCGTTACTTTGCCGAAGGAATTGCTCCTCAAGGTTCCGCCTTTAGCGATATGTACCTAGTCGTTCATAATAGTACAAGCCAACTCACACCGAAAGATATCAGTGCGGTGGCGACATTCCTCTTAGGTGACCAAGCGCCGGCGCCGAAAGTGGTAGATGTTAAGGCGGATGCATTACAGGGCCCTGGATATGATAGTTACCTCAATATGTGTTCCGGCTGTCATAACCTCGATGGTTCCGGTAAGCCCAATGTTTCTGTACCGCTTGTGGGCAATAGTACGGTGATGAATCCAGATAGTCGTAACTTAATTGTATCCATCTTAGATGGATTACCTTGGCAGAGCTTCCCGAATGATGAGCGTTTCCAATCAATGCCGGCATTTACTACAGAGATGAGCGATGAAGAGATTGCCTCATTGGTGAATTTCTTACGCACCGCCTGGGGGGTGTACCCGGTGATGTGACTGCTGAAGAGGTGAAGGCATTGCGGGAGTAACATGCAATAATGCCATCCCATCAATGAGGATATGATTATTAAGAGATCGCTAGAAAAGAGTGATCTCTTTTTTATTGTGAGGCGATAGACTATATAAAACGTATCGTTAATATATAGTCAATTTGGTTTAAGAAAAACGGTTTTTCAACAGCTATTGTAGGGGTTTTAAAAGAAGATAAAACCATACTAAACAACACTTGCAAGATGCCGGATAGAACAGCTTCCTCGCTTCTGACAACTGATGCGCCGGCATTTGAATAAGCTCATTTTGAACCGATATTACTATACTTATTGATAACTATGTTTATCTTGGCATATAGCCCATCATTCAATATTTTACCGAATCAAGGAGTTACCAGTGTTACCATTTTTAGTCGGTTATCTTATCATTATCAATTGCTTAGCCTATCTGCTCTACGGTATCGATAAACGTCGTTCAATTAAGCAGCAATACCGCATTTCAGAGAAAATGCTCCTATTAGTTGCATTCTTAGGGGGCGGTGTTGGTGCATGGTTAGGGATGAAGCACTATCGACATAAGACAAAGCATCTTAAATTCACGATTTTAGTACCGCTCTCTATTGTGACAACGATCTTTTTCATTGCTGTCATTTTGTCACTTAGAACGGTTCATTTGCCGGGGTAATGACTGTTCTTGATATTAAGGATAGCGATAGTGCATCCCTAATATGGGGTATTATTCCTCTTTCATCTCATCTTTAATCTCTTTGGGCAATGCAATCCCATCTTGGTAACCGGTATTGACATGGCTTGCATCGCAAAAAGGTTTATTGCGGGATTGCCCACAGCGGCAAAGGGCAAGGCGGTTGCGCTTTTCATAGAGTGTGCCATCGGCGCTTTCAAGGGTAAAATCTCCTCGGGCATTGAGGCTTGCACTCACGCGTTCTTGCAGATCTTCGGCGATAGCGAGCGTATCTTCATATTCATCTTCTACAAGTTCGCCATCTAATACGGCGGTTAAGCGACCAGAAGGACAGAGTGAAGCGCCTTGTATCGCTTCTTTGGCTTTTTCCGGGTCATCAGATTGTGTTGTTAATGTCCAGACTTCCCCTTGTTCTCGGTGACAAAAACGTGAAAAGGCACAACGCTCATCATCTAATAGAGAGAGTTTGGGACCCGTAAAAGTTTCACTTCGATCTAAATAGGCAGAATGATCGGCTGTTTCAGTGCCATCAAAATTCACTTTCTCATGGGAGCCATCGCAAAAAGGCGCCTGTTTTGAATGACCGCACCGGCAAAGTGCCATCTTTTTTTCCACAGGAAATTGTTGTAATTCAATAGGATTCAGTACGCCATTATTATCCGGCATATACGCTTCTTGCGAGAGCTTCTCAAGGTTTGAAACCAGATAGGGGCCATTTTTACTTACTTTAATTTTGAACATGGTATCTTCCTCCTAGAAAAATGCATAAATGTGGGATTTCCCATTTTTATACGGCATTATATAGCTAACTTTAGTCTATCATAGATAACTAGTTGATATTCATCTCTCATTGTTCATGGGTAAGTAATGTAAGAGTCTAGATTATTGTAAACATTAAATATATTAATATGCATTAATATATTGTTTTTATAGGAGCCATCATATCTTGGCCAATTTGCAAGGCAATGTCTATAAATGCTTTGACAGCGGAAGATTGCCAAGCGCCTTTTCTATGCATAAGAATAGCTGTTCTTTCTAAGGCTAGTTCTTTAAGGGGAATTGCTATTAGGTTAGATTGATGGAGTGGAATTATTTCTGGAATGATAGTGGCTAATTTACTCTGTTTTATGATTTCTAAAATCGCACCTATCGATTCTACTTCCATATGTGCCTCTAGATATAATCCTATTTTTCGAAAGTGCTGATCAATTTGCCTTCTAGTGGCAAAGCCTTGATTAAGCAGTACTAATTGTTGCTTTCTTAATTGTTTTAAACTCATTTCTTTAGTCATAGCAAGCGGATGTTGTGTTGAGACAACAAATGCGAGGCGTTCTACTAGTAAAGGGGTATAAGCAACTTGTGATGAGTAGCTTTCATCAAAGGCAATCCCTAGATCAATCTCATTTTTTAAGAGCCTCTGTTCTATTTTAGATTGAGATGCTTCATAAATATGAAGTGTGATATTTGGGTATTGTTCATTTAATTGGGCTGCGGCTAAACCAATAAAATAAGTGATAAAAGTGGGCGTGACCGCAATACGGATAGACCCTCTACTGAGATTACTCATATCATGAATCGCCTGTTTTCCTTCATGTAGAGTCAAAAAGGCCCGCTGCGTATACTCTAAATATATCTTCCCCGCATCCGTTAATCGAATCGCTCTACCACTTCGATCAAAGAGTTGGGTATTTAAATTTTCTTCTAATAATTTGATCTGTTGCGATAAAGCGGGTTGAGAAATATGTAATGCTTCAGCTGCCTTTGTGAAACTTTGATACTCGGCCACAGTGAGGAAATAGCGGATATAACGTAAATGCATAGTTCGACCTATTAGTTTTACTAATGACACCTATTATAAATAAGACTTTTACCTTATGAATAAGAGGCGATAACCTGAGTCATATTACCATTAGGAAGTATTGTAAATCCCACTATTTTGAGGGTATGCGCTATTTTTTTAATTTCAATTGTTGTCAATATCGACGCAAAATTGAATCAATGTTCAATAAAACTCCAAGGGCTATTAGCAGAAAGGTGTTCATATGAGTAGAAAAACAATCTGGTTATTTGCAGCTGTTCTAATATGTTATATCCTTGCAATTATCGCAAAAGGATCCCCCGATATAACATTTTATCACTTAGTGAGTATTATTCCTTTAGTGTTGATTTTAGTCCTCCTTTTTATGCAGGTAGATATGTTGATTGCCGCGCTTGCAGGAGGCGTAATGGCTATGATCATTGGTGGAATAGGAATGGCAGGTGCGAATGCGATTATGATGGAGACAGTTCCGAAAATGCTATCGAATACTGTACCTATCATTAACTCGGCGGTTGCAACGGCTGTATTTAAAGCGGGCGGGTATACCGCAGCGCTAACACTGGTGCGTCGAAGTATTGGGGGGCGGCTTGAATTTGTGGCAGCTTTCATTGTTATATTGCAATCTGCGGCAACCTATATGTCTGGTATTGGTGGTGGTAGTGCGATGGTTATCGCGCCTTTAGCCTTTGCTGCTTTAGGGGCAAATCGTTATCTCATTGCCGGAATGTCGATTGCAACGGCGGCTTCTTTTACCACCTCACCTGCCTCTTTAGAATCGAGTGTTGTGTCCGATCTTTCTGGCACGCCTATTGCAGAGTATGTGGCGACAATGCAACCGATTTGGCTACTTTTTGTCGTGCTCTCTATTGTGATTGCATTTATTGGCACATTAAAAGAGAAGGGGATTTTTATTGCCGATGAGGATGATGGATTTGCGAATAAAACGAGAGGCGAGCTTTGGAAGTTAACGTTACCTGCAATATTTCTGCTTACAGCGGTTATTGCCGGGCCTTCCTTAAATAAATTGATTATTGCTTCAGGATTATCTGAAACGGCTATTTTTGGCCCATTGATGTATACCATTGTGACTATTGCGCTGATCTATTTCTGCAGTGAATTATCTGCGAAGCAATCTGTAGAGGCGATGGTGAGTGGCTCACAATATATCTTAACGTGCCTTTTTACAGTGGGACTTTTCTTAACCTTCATCTACGTTATCGAAAAAACGGGGGCTTTTGACACCATCGCTTCAGTCATCGGTGCTGCACCTGCTGCGATGGTGGTTCCGGTTGCGGTTCTTGTAGGCTTCTTAATAGGCGTTCCTGCCGGCGCTTATGTCGGGTCGATTTTAACCTTGGTATTACCCATTACAGTTGTTTTAGGCTTTACCCCGATGCAGATTGGGATGGTGGCTATTGGCGTGGGATTAGGGAGCCAATTAAGCTTGGTTAATATTACGATGCAAGCGCTCTCTGCAGGCTTCAAAATTCCTATTATTCAAGTATCAAGAGGTAATTTACCCTTTGTTGCCGGCGCTGTGATTCTGCTATTAGTCATTTCGGCTTTTGTCTAATGATGATTGTAAGAGCGAATACTATTCAAAATTGAAGATCAATATTGAAGGTCAAAACCTAAGATTAAACCTAAGATCAAAAAATATCACTATTGATCAATGAAATCTCAAAAGGAGAAATTTATGAGTAACCAAGTCGATCTAATTCTTCGCAACGTTCGCATTGATGATCAACAACCATTGGTAGATGTCGCCATTAAAGAGGGTTACATTACTGCGATTGAATCTAACAGCCCCCTTCGTGCAAAAGAGAGTATTGAAGGTGAGGGGCATATCTTAATCCCAAGCTTTGTAGAGAGCCATCTGCATTTAGAGAAAGCCTTTGTAATGGATCGAAAGGCCAATCGTTCTGGTACATTACAAGAGGCGATCGCAGTGACAGCTGAATTGAAGCCAACCTTTACGGCTGAAGATATTATGGCGCGTTCAAGAGCGGTGATTCGCACTTTAATCCAAAATGGGAGTACGTATGTGCGAGCTCATGCAGAGTTCGATCCTGGGCAAGGCTTCACCGGGTTTGATGCCGTAATGCAGTTGAAGGAGGAGTTTAAAGGGCTCATTGATATTCAAGTGGTGGCTTTTCCTCAAGAGGGAATCTTTAAATATCCAGGCACAGCAGAGATGATGGTCGAAGCGATGGAGAAGGGTGCCGATGTGGTCGGTGGAATCCCCTATAATGATCGAGATGCAAAGGAGCATATTGATTTTGTTTTCGATCTTGCCGAGCGTTTTAATAAAGATATCGATTTGCATCAAGATTTTTCGGATAGTGCCGAGAATATGTCTATTGAATATGTCGCACAAAAAACGATCGAGAAAGGATGGCAGGGTCGTGTAAGTGTGGGGCATTTAACGAGTTTAGGGGCCGCAACACCAGAGCGTCAACAGGAGATTATCCGCCTTTTAAAAGAGGCTGAAATTAGTGTAATGTGCCTTCCTGCCACAGATCTTCATTTAGGTGCACGTAAAGATGAGTCTAATGTTCGCCGTTCCTTAACCCCTGTTCGACTATTAAGAGATGCTGGTGTCAATGTCTGCTTGGCAACGAATAATATCCGCAATGCTTTTACCCCTTTCGGAACAGGTAATTTGTTACATATCTCGATGTTAGCGATTCCTGCAGCGCATTTAGGGGGTGCGGATGATCAGGCTACCGTATTACCGATGTTAACGTATAATCCTGCTAAAGCAATGAATTTGAAAGATTACGGTCTTGCTGTGGGTAAAAAAGCGGATCTCGTCCTTCTCAATACCCAAAAGCTCAGTGATGTCATTCTCGATATTCCTGCCGCCTTAAAAGTGATTAAAGGTGGCAAAGTGATCGCTGAAACAGTAGTGAGTCAAACAATCGGTTTCTAGAGAAATGCCTTTGTTACATTTTTGAAGAATGCCACTTATAGGGGGGTAAGCCGCTAGGACTGTAAGTGGTGCGGGGAGCGGGATAGAAGCTAAGGGGATCTTATTGATCTGTTAATACTTAGCGTTTATCCCGTTTATTGTGAAGTATGAAATGGGCAGTACAGAGAACCTACAAAGGTAAAAGATGAAAGAGAAGCGAACGATGATCAGTCGATTTAAAAATATGGGACCTGCAGCGATTGTCACGAGTGCATTTATTGGACCTGGAACTATCACAACGACGACATTGGCCGGTGTGAATTATCAATATGCTCTCTTATGGGTGATTCTTTTTTCTGGGATTGCGTTAATCTCATTGATGAGAATGACAAGCCGTGTTTCGATCGTGACACATAAAGAGGTAACGGAAGCCACAGTGGCTCGTTTTCAACATTATTCTTTGGTGAAAAGTGGGATTATCGTGGTTGTGACGCTCACACTTTTTGTGACAGGTTTTGGATTTGAAGCGGGAAATTTAATCGGAGGATCGATGGGGCTCGCTGATCTCTTTAGTCTCCCTCAATGGCTTGCTTCCTTGATTTTAGGCGCAATTGCATTTTATGCCGTTGTCTTAGGGACAGCAAAGACCTTAGAAACATTAATGTCGCTCTTTGTAGCGGCGATGGGGATCATCTTTATCTTTGCGATGATTGCGGTTAAGCCTGATTATTTTGCTGTCGCTAAAGGGTTTATTACACCTCAAATTCCTGAAGGTGCTTTAACGAATATTATTGCACTGATTGGTACAACGCTCATTGGTATTAATATTCTTATTCACTCCTTAAGCTCCGCAGAGAAGTGGCGGGATCCAGCGCAACTCTCAGAAGCCTATTTTGATACTAACTTTAATATCGGTATTGGCCTACTGATCACCGCTGCGATTGTGATTACTGCGGGAACCGTTCTTTTTGGTACCGGTACAGTCGTGACTAGTCCGATCATCTTTTCACAGATGCTTGAACCGATTTTAGGGGAGTATGCACGCTATGTCGGCGATATTGGTATTGCCTGCGCGGGGTTATCGAGTGCGATCGCAACGCCATTGATTTTAAAAGAGGTTGTAGCTCATATTTTAGGATGGAAAAGAGATGGCTTAAAATCAAGAGTCGCCGGAGGCTCTGCGGTTATTTTTGGAACTATCTTATCTGCTTTAGGGCAGAGTCCTGTACAAATTATTGTCTTTGCCTCAGCTTTAAGCGGTATTTTTCTCCCGATTATTGCTATTATGGTGATGATTGTTGCCAATAGTCGGGCATTAATGGGGACGTATAAAAACACGCTATTACAAAATATCATTGGTGGATTTGCAATATTGGTCACTATTGTATTAGGCATCAATAGCATTATTGGATTTGTGAGTACTATTTTGAGTTAAATGTTCAATTTATGATCATTTAACGATAACAATGATAAGTCATTTCTCTGCGGAGAAGTGGCTTATTTTTATGCCCTTTTTCTGCCGATGATCTGCTGAGAAGCGAATTGATTGTGAGAATAAACCCATTAAATAGAATCAATAAGATGGTGAAAAATTGAACAGTATCAGAAGTTATCAGTGAAAGCCGTAGGTGATTGATAAAAACTGAAGAATAAAATTAAAAATTGATAACAGTTTGCGTATCTGATAATTTTCTTATTCGTGAATGATTCCTATTTAGATTTGAGAAGACTATGTTATCGAAAACTACTTTTTCCGCTATGATGCTTTTTTCCGCTGTTTCAATCCCCTCGTTACTTTGGGCGCAATTGCCGGATGAGTCTGATAAACCAGGTAAATCTGATGAAACGGACCCTATTCCTATAATTGATCTTGCGAAGATTGTCGTACAAGGAACGGCTTTGCCGGCAACGCCTTTTCAATCGGTGCAGAGTAGTGATTTGATGCGGCAAAATATGGTGCAAGATGAGCGTGATCTGCTACGTAATGAAGTAGGCGTAGGCGTAACAGAGAGCGGTCGGGCGGGGAGTAATGGTTTTGCTATTCGAGGGGTCGACAAAGATCGTGTGGCGGTATTGGTCGATGGATTACCGCAAGCGGAGAGCTTTATGCCATCGATCTATAAAGGTTATGGTTATTTTAATGGCTCGATTAATAATACGGAGTATGAAAATATCAGCCAAGTAATGATCAATAAGGGCGCTAATTCCGTCACTGATGGAAGCGGAGCCATAGGCGGATCGGTACGTTTTACTACCAAAAATATCGAAGATTTTATCCAAGAGGGACGTTCTTTAGGTGGATATTGGAAGAGTGGTTATAGCTCTAAAAACCGGGAATGGCGTCAGGTTTTAGGGGCAGGTTTTCGTCATAATGGTCTTTTTGGCTTTGCACAGGTCACTAAGCGCCGGGGACATGAAACCATTAATAATGGACATGGAGAAAATATCTATGGTTCTGCTCGTGGAAAACCGGATCCTTTGTTGCGTCATTCGACGGCTTGGCTCAGTAAAATGGGCTATGAATGGGAGGATCATCGTTTAACGGCCTTTTATGAGCGCCGAGATCAGCGGCAGAAGATGGCAGAGAAGAGTTTTGATAGTTGGGGTACTTATCGTTTTGCCGAAGATACTTCCCCCTATCGTCGCTATGGCTTGGAATATGATTATGTGGCAACGAATTCGAATTGGCTCGATACAATCAATGTCATAGGGGCTGTGCAGAAGATCTGGATGCGTTCCGATACCTATAATGTGAAGCAGAGTGATCCCTCTATTGTCGATCAGCACTATTTTCGAGAGTTTCAGCAAAATCAAAAACTACTGAAAGGCGAGCTGTTTACGCAAGCTATTGAGATAGGCGCGCAGAGCCATTCTTTTCAAGCGAAGGCAGAATATCGGCATGGGCGATTACAAAATAGTAATCACGATATTCTTTACCTCAATGGTGTTGCTCATCCATCTCGTTATAGCATTATGACACCGGTAAAATCGCGGGTATTCTCGCTTGCTTTACGAGATGAGATTGATTTGAGTGAATCACTACAAGCAGTGGCTGGACTTCGCTATGATGATTATCGTTATGCCCCGCAATTAGATGGGCGTAATAAATTCCCGGTGAGTTTTGATGATCAACAGAAACATTTCCGCAATCTCTCTTGGCAACTTGGTTTAACGTACCATCTTACCTCGGAGCATCAATTGAGTTATCAGATCGGCACCGGCTTTCGCGCCCCTCGTATTGAGGAGATGTTCTTTGAGTTTGGCAAAGGTGGGATGAATCATTTTATGTCTAATCCTGATTTGAAGCCTGAAAAAGCGTTGAATCAAGAGGTGAGTTATCAGTTTCAAAATGATATTGCTCTCTTGCGCGTAGGTGCTTTCTATAGTCAATATCGAAACTTTATTGAAGAGCGCGTCAGCGAGGGACGATTGCCGAATCCTTGGTATGATCCAAATAGCTATTGGGGCGGTGAACCCTATCTTTCGATCAATCAGATTCAATTTGTGAATGTGGCAAAAGCCCATATTTCAGGACTTGAAATCTCGGGCAGTTTAAATGGGGAAGCCCTAGGATTATCGAATCAATGGAATTTTCATCTTAAAGGGCAATATAGTAAAGGACGTAATCAAGATGGAGACCCTCTAAAATCAATTCAGCCTTGGAGTGTCATTGCCGGCGTGGATTATCATGCAGATAATGGACGGTGGAATGTGTCATTAACAGGGCGCTATAGTGCTGCGAAAAAAGGGAAAGATACCTTAGAAACTTACTACTCTTGGCGCGGTGCGGAGGTGAAAGAGTGGCCCTATTTAAGTAATCGTTATTTTGTGGTGGATTTAACGAGTCAAATTAAGATCGATCGGGATATCACCATGAATATTGGCGTTTTTAATCTCTTCAATCGAAGTTACACCACTTGGGATAGTTTGCGAGATCTTCCCACCTTTGGTACGACCAACCGCATTGACCGACAAGGAAAAGGCTTAGAGCGTTTTACCGCTCCTAAACGCAATTTTGCCATCTCTTTTGAGGCGAAGTTTTAGTTATTATCAGATTGAATGGTCAAATATCCATCTGTAGGGATTTATCAATTTGCAAAATATAATCAAATAGGTACTTCATTTTGATAAATTGATAAATCCTTTAGGTTAATAGCCGTATTTTTATAGATAGTACCAAATAGAGAGCCCAAAAATATCTGCAAGTGTATGTGCTAAGAAGAATGGTAATAAGTTTTTGGGTCTAAAATAGCGGTAGAGTAAGAGTAATAGGAGCCCTAGAAGAAACCCTAGGCCTAAAGCTGTTGTCATTCCTTGATAAGTATGAAAACTACAACGAATGATTAGTGAATAGACTATAGCCCATTTAAGATATTTTGGAGCAACAGCAAGACAGATCCCTAAAAAAAAGAGCTCTTCATAAATGCCATTGAGAAGGGCGTAGCTGATAATTGATATAATATATCCTAGAGTTGTTCCTTTTTGTTCAATAAGTTCAGGCTCTATGGTATAGGTCGAAACTAGAGAATTAGCAGTTGAATAGTCTATCCAATTTATCGCAAAGAAAAGTTTTTGAGTGCCAAAGTAGTAGAGATCCATTATTAAGGCAGCGATAAGAAAAATACTAACAGCTTTTAAGAGCGTTAGCCGATCTAACAAAATAGCAGAACGAAAGTTAGAGAGGTTGAAATTTCGAATTTTTAAATAGAAAAGTGCTAAGCTCAGTAAAATTAATTGGAATATAAGAGCGTTATAATTGTCACTTGCAGAGAATGTAGTGGTTTCATTTAATGTTAAATCACCTTGAGATAATAAATAGTATTGATAAGTGGAAGAATAGATCGCCTGGCCAAATAGAATAAGTGTGAGAATAATAAGATCAAACCATTGTAGATACTTTTTTTGTATAGTCGTTGTCATAATTTTTTACCTAATAATATTCTAGATATCATTTAATAAATTAAATGATGCTAGGATGAGCTGAGCGTGTGATATAAATAATATTAATTATTATCATTTTAAATGACCGATTTAGTTTACAATTATTATTGGAATCTTAATATTGTTCATTGGTATAGAAAATCCTTCAATAGAATTTAATACTAATATGCACGTGGAGAGTTAATCAACTTTTAAGGATTTAGATATTTATGATTGAATTAGGAAAAGCCGTATTTTTAGGTGTTGTGTTACTTTTACCGCTCGCTAATCCGTTAACGGCGGTGGCAATGTTCTTAGGCCTTGCCGGCAATATGCCAAAATCAGAACGGGATAAAACCGCTTTTCAGAGTGCTTTTTATACGCTTTTGATTCTCTTGGCTACTTGGTATGCCGGGAACTATATTATGCATGCCTTGGGTATCTCGATTGCGGGATTACGAATTTCAGGGGGAATGATTGTCGCCTTTATTGGCTTTACGATGTTATTCCCTTCAGCGAATGAGTCAGATGTAACGCCATCTAAAGCGGCAAGAACGAGCTCTAGTATCAGCTTCGTTCCTCTTGCAATGCCAGCAACAGCGGGGCCTGGAACAATTGCCTTAGTGGTCAGTACCGCTTCTACCTTACATACCGATCAACACGTTTCTGAATTTGTCTTTTTGTTAGCACCCCCTTTAGTTGCCCTCATTATCGCCGGCGCTCTTTGGCTGGGCCTCTATTTCTCGAATGCGATTATGCGTTTTTTAGGTGAGAAGGGCATTAATGCCATCTCTCGATTGATGGGATTCTTACTAGTCTGTATCGGCGTGCAATTCGTGATTAATGGCGTACTTGAGATTATTCAGCAGTATCATGGGTAGCATTGAAATATTTTATAATATTATGTTTATTGATAATATAATTTTGTTTTATTTTTAAATGCATTATTAATGTTGGTGGCGGTTATAAAATTATGACAAATATTTATCAAGTTCAACATCACTCAATAAATGCTGTAAAAGAGCATCCTTTTCAATTAGAGAAAGAGATGCAGCGTGTTTTTGAAGAGAATCTCACGCTTTTCACAGGATTGACTTTGGTACGTTCGGAATTTTCTTTAAAGCAGTTTCGTTTTGATACAGTTGCTTTTGATAAAGATAGACAAGCGTTTGTGATTATTGAATATAAGCGGGATCGTAGTCAGAGCGTTGTTGATCAAGGCGTTGCTTATCTCAATGCTATGCTCGAATATCGAGATAGTTTAATTATTGAATATAATGAGCAAAATCCTGATACGCACTTGTTACGTAAAGATATCGATTGGAGTCAAAGTCGGGTGTTATTTGTGGCAAATAGTTTCACTGATTTTCAGAGAAATGCTACTAATTTTAAGAATCTGGGTATTGAATTAGTAGAGTTTAAACGATATGACAACGGTATCTTAACGGTGAATTTCCTAGAACGCTCTAAGAATGCTCCGACATTAGAGGCAAGTACTTTTGGCGAATCGAATGGATCTTATAGTGGTGCGTCTATTAAAGCAAAAGTGATACCCGCAATTCCAAAAGAGATTATTGAGTATGACGAGGAGTATCTATTACAGGGGAAACCTGATGCCATTTGTGAGTTATTTCAAAAATTTAAAGATGCCATTTTAAATTTAGATGATAATTTAGAGCTCAAATTTAATAAGCTATATGCCTCTTTTCGAAAAGATCGTTCTAGTATTGTCGATATTCATTTGCAAAAGAGCGCTTTGAAGCTCTGGATTAATGCTATCTGGGGAACACTGGATGATGCTCGAAACCTCTTCCGAAATGTTAGCCAATTAGGTCATTTGGGCAGTGGGGATTATGAAGTGACTATTACAGACACTAGAGATTTAGAGTATATCTTGAGTGTAATTAAGCAGAAGTTGTAATGATTGTGTGATTCATTTAATGTAGTAAACAAATCAAAATGCCTTACTTATTAATGATGAGTAAGGCATTTTTTATGAGATATAAAGTTATAATAAGTCATGCAATAATTAAGCAATATTACGCGCTTCATCTTCTTTCATAATGGCTTGGAGTAATGTCGCAGTCTCTTTACAGCGTTCGGCAAAATCTTCTAAGGCCTTATCCATCTTGTCGATTTCAGCAGAGAGTTGATCGAACCAATCTTCATTGGTAGCGCTATTGTCGATCTCGAAAGTGGACACTGCGAGATGATTGATATAGGGAGTAAAGGGTTTACTATGCTTATGTAGTAGCTGTTGAGCTTCATAGAGAATCGGCATGTTGTCATCAATATAGCGGCTAAAGGATTCCCGCACGAGATCGGCTTGAACCGCATAATTCGTGCGTTGTACTCGGATGGTGATTGCTTCCCCGGTTGCAGCGATCTTTTCCCAAATGCCGGTATCTAAGGCACCGAGATAGTAGGAGCAAGATGAAGCTTTGAGCAGAATTCGACTAGACTCTAATAATTTACCGCTCACTTCAAAATCGATATCGTCAAGTTGGGCGATGATAGGTTGATAAGCGTATTGCATAAAGGTCTCCTTAGAATGGATAAAATCAAAAGTCTAATGGTCAATGAATACAATGTTGCAGGATGAGACGGTTTAAAAGTACCTACAAGCGACATCTGTGTAAGAAATTATGAGCAGGGATCTTACTCAAACATCACTTGCAGGTGCATTTGTGATTGCCTCTAAAAGGAGGCAGTTATTGGATTAATCAACTTGAATCACTTCAGAGATGATATTCATCTGTGCTTGAGGCATAAGCCCTTTATAAAGAACTTTGTTCTCATTGAGTTTGATCTCTTGCACTAGTTTCTGTTGAACCATAATATCCATTAATGTTTTTAAAAGATTGGGATCTAATTCCCCAAGCGCTGTTTTCTGTGCGATTTGATCAATAGTCGCCATGCCGAGTTTTGCTACTTCCTCACTCCCGGTTTTGGTGATTTTTTTAAGAGCCTTTTGTTGGCTTTTAATCAAGCGCCCAAGGCGGTATTTCATATCAAATTTCACAATCGATGCAGATAGGTAAACGCTTGCACCCACAGCGCCTAATACTGCTAGAGTAATCCACCACCAAGCACTATCCTCTAAAAACTTGTACGCAAAATAACCAAATAGAGCTGCTACAACCATCATAAAAAAGGTGTAGCCCGAGGGTATTGCATCAAAATTTGTGCTATCTTTTTCAAGTTCTTTTACGGCGATCCGATATTGCTCAATTTTTTCTTGTTGTTGTGTAACTTTCTCTATTGCTCTTGCAAATTCAGTATTCACGTGCCCTCCTATGCTTTAGGAGCCGCAATTGGGTATTTAATAGGGGCGTTTTGTAATAGATCCGCTTTGGCTTCTTTAGTTAAGACTAGCAGTTGTGGAGAAATCGTTTTTTCTCGCAAGATATAGTTTTTCTGTTGATCGATAAAATAGAGCTTAATATCGACTTTAAAATGCCCCATACGTGCATCCTCTTTGATAAGGTAAAGCTCGCCGCCTAAAGCAGTAAGATTTTGAGCCTTTGCTGTTTTGATCATATCTTGATCGACAGATGGGCTGAGTTTCTGAATCAATTCATCGAGCGTTAATGATTCTGTCTCAAACTGTTTGGCAAATTGTTCAAACATATTGCCTAGTGCATCAAGTCCTTGTGCCATCTGATCAATCAGAGAAGGTCGTTGCTTCTGATTGCTTGCAGAAGGGTTGTTTTCGGTGGTTTGATGTTCAGCTGTTCGATTTTCAGCAGTTTGATTCCCCAAGGTCGGATTGCCAACATTGTCACTATGTACACGGTTTTCTTCAGTGGCTTTACTATCAGCACCTGAAGTTTGTGAGGTCATCTCTTCTTGAAGAGGCTGTTGATTGTTATAGTTCTGAGTCATAATCGATTCCTTTATGATTTAGTTGGCAAGGGCGAGTTGTTCAGTGGTTTCATTAGAGATATCCACTTCTTGCTGTTTTTTCAGCGCATTTCTAATGTGTTCAGGAACATCGTTTGCTTCGACTTTTTTCTCAACAATATGTTCTCTCCATTGATCCTCTTCAGGATTGTAAGAGTAATGTTTGATGATGTTTTTAAGCACAGTGCCTACTTTACGAACTAGGGTTACAGCACCTTGTACTAAGCGTTTATAGCGATCGGGCAGTAAGTCGTAAGCGCTTTTGAGAAAGCTGACAATTTGTTTCCAAAATTTTGAAACGATGACACCTGCAGCAAATGCAGCTGCGCCGATTAATAAGAGTGGGATCATACTTTTAATTCCTCTGTTTTTTCTGAGCCTAATTGAGAGACAACATACTCTTCGCTAACAATCCGCGAGGTTTCTGTTGTTGGAGATTTTGAACCACCTGTGTGATTCGATGAATGTGTGTGTGCTTCACCACTATTAGCTTTCTTACTCTTTTTAATTTCATCAATCGCTTTGATAAAGTCACTTTGATCTACTTCAGTGGCACCTTTACGCGCAGCTGCCATCGCGGCTTTGCGAACACTATTGGAGATATCACTGCCGGTAAGTGTTTCTGACACTTCGGCCAGTTTTTGCAGATCTGCATTGTGGGGTAATTTACGTGGAATATATTGTTGCCATAGTTTTAACCGGCACTCGGTATCGGGGAGCGCAAAATAGATATGTGCAAGGATTCTGCGCATAAATGCCGGATCGTAGTTCTCGATAAAGTTAGTGGTAAAGATAATTAAACCATCATGATTATTCATCTCGGTGAGTAAGACTGAACGGGTCTGATTAACGCTGACATCTGTTGCATGAGACATGCCGGTGACGCGGCGACTGAGCATTGCATCGGCTTCATCGAAGAAGATAATGGCATTATGTTCTTTTGCTTGACGGAAGATCGAGGCGATATTTTTGGAGGTTTCACCGACATATTTCGATTCAAGACTTGCATAATCGATCATAATCAGCGGATGACCTAGCTCTTTGGCAATCCCGTAAGCAGCCATCGTTTTCCCGGTTCCGGGAGGCCCGTAGAGATTAATGGCGGTCTGTTTCTGATGTTGATGGGTTTCATTTAAACCCCAATCTTCATAGAGTAATTCTTCATGGGCTTTATGGGCTAGAAAGTCCTGAATACTTGCTGCCGTATGTTGGGGCACAATCAGGTCATCGAGTGAATATTTAGGGGTAACAATATTGAGCTCAAGCTCTGATTTTTGAGCTTGCGCTTGTTTCTCTGCTTCAGCTTTAGCAGCTTGTGCTGCGATATTCGCTTCTTCTTCAGCGCTAAGACGCGGTCCTATCGGCATAGTGGCTCCATCATTAATACACAGGTTTAATCGGATTTTATAATTCGTTTTATATAATCTCCCTAGCGTATTTGAGCGCTAGAGAGGAGATAACTCGAGATGTTTCTGGAGATCGCGCTATCTATGTGTGTATCTTAATGGAGGGGTTTGACAGGATGTGTCATATATAAAAATATTTTCAATTATTTTTATCAAGTAATTTTTCTTGATAAGAGAGATGCGCTGAATATCGGTCTTTTTTAAGAGAATAGAAGAGGCAAATCATTCTTAATTAAGAAACAATAGGATACATTATTGATCACTTTGGGGATTATTATTAAGGGCATTATCTAGAGAGTTATTGAGAGAATTATAAAGGCTGTTGTAAGTAGTTATAAGTCGTTATAAGAGATTTTAAAAAGAACATAAAATCTTACTAAACAACACTTGCAAGATGCCGGATAGAACAACTTCCTTGTCTCTTACAACCAATGTGCCGGCATTTAAATAAGCTTATTTTGAACTGATTTCACTATAGTGTTCATTTTAATGTTTTATTAATGTTCGCTCTCTATTCTTGCTTCTTAACGGTTTGTTACAGAAGTGAGAATTCATGATGAAATCCTTTTTATTACTCAAAACTTATTTTGCGAAATGGCAGGTACAATTGCCGCTTTATCTAGTGTTATTGCTCACCTCCTTGCTATTAGCGGCAGTAGAGAATATCGTTTTCTGGCGAGAGTTTTTCTATTTAATGAGCTTTGATGGCTTTGGCAGCTATCTCTTTGCTTTTTCGGTATTTCTCGTACTTTGGTCAGCCAATTTAATCATTGTCTCCTGCTTACTGTGGAGACGTATCGGCGCAGGTATTTTGTTGATACTACTGCTTTTATGTACGATTTTTAACTACTACTCTTATCGCTATCAGATCTATATGGATCGCGATATGCTCATTAACATTATCGAAACCCACAGCGGAGAAGTGGTTAATCTTTTAAGTTTTCAGTTAGTGATTTGGATTTTATTGGGGGTATTAGTACCGTTTGCGCTCTATCTATTGATGAAGGTTAGGCCGATCAGCTGGTGGAAGAGCCTTTTACAGCGAGTATTATTAATAATCGGTGCCTTATTGCTGTCAGGGGCTATAGCGCTGATCTTCTATAAGGATTATGCCTCTTTTTTCCGTAATCATCGACAAGTACAGAAACTGATTATGCCGATCAGCTATGCCACAAGTGCGATCTCTTATCTTAAAAAACAGTATGAGGATCAATTGCCTTTTGAAAAAGTGGGTGAAGATGCGACATTACAAAAGCCTGCAGGATCAGAGAAGACGCTCTTTGTGATTGTGGTTGGGGAAACAGCAAGAAGCAAGAATTTCTCTTTAAATGGATATCAGAAGGAGACAAATCCACTGTTAGCACAACAAGAAGTGATTAGTTTTCGGGAATTCTATTCTTGTGGGACGGCAACCGCCATTTCCGTGCCTTGTATGTTTTCCCGATTAACGCGTGCTAATTTCGATAAGAGCCGAGCTCAGAATCAAGAGAATGCCCTCGATATCTTACAGCGCGTAGGTTACAAAGTATTATGGCGGGAGAATGATAATGGATGTAAAGGCGTCTGTGATCGAGTCCCTACGGAGTTTGTGGAGGAGTATGTTAATCAGCCTCAATCGATCACCGGTTTTTATCATGATGAATATCTGCTTGAGAATCTTAAATCCTATATTGAATCCCAAGAGAATCAAGATGAGAATCTTGTGATTGTATTACACATGAATGGCAGTCATGGCCCCACTTATTATCAGCGTTATCCCGATCATTTCCGCCATTTTACGCCGAGTTGCGATACGAATAAGATTGAAAATTGTGATTTAACCGCACTTGAGAATGTGTACGATAATACAATTCGTTATACCGATTATGTGTTGAATGAAACCATTGAACTGCTTAAAAGTTTTGACGGGGAATATGAGACATCGATGATCTATCTGTCAGATCATGGCGAATCATTGGGTGAAAACCGTTTCTATCTTCATGGTGCACCTTATGCCATTGCACCGAAAGAGCAGACACATGTGCCGTTTATCTTCTGGGCGAATCAGGATTTTTACCAAAACCGGCAATTAAATCAGAATTGTCTTTCAACAATAGCTAAAGCAGATCCCTTTTCACAGGATAATTTCTTCCATTCACTCTTAGGATTACTCTCCGTTAAGACAAAAGAGTATGATGAATCCATGGATCTTTTCAAGGCTTGTAGTCGGGTTCCATAATGTAGATGAGGCTCACCTGCGGGATCGTAATCAAGATACCAGCATTTCACATTGGGAATCGGTTTTGGTTTGAACTTAGTAAGAAGTGTTATTGCATCGCCGAAGGGAATAATCTCGTTCTTACAACAAGTGAGCGCCGGCAGTTGTGGCAAATTCGTTGCTGAGAGATTGATAATCACTCACTTGTGGGCGCGGGATAGAACTGGATTTGCAAGCATTCCCTCCCGCCGGGAATCGGCTTTGATGGTAGCATCATAATGTTAAATAGATTAAGTTTGTAAAGTAAGATTGCAGGACAATAGGATTACAGAAAAACAGGGGATAGAATGAAGATATTAGTCGTAGAAGATGATCTCTTACTGCGAAAGGGGTTAGAGAAAGCTCTGATGAAAGAGGGATATGCCGTTGATGTGGCGGAAAATAGAGAGGAAGCCGAGCGTTATCTCGATTCTCAAGAAGCCTTTTATAGCGCGATTTTGTTAGATTTAGGCTTGCCTGATGGTAATGGCATTACGTTGTTACAGAAATTACGCAATCAAGATAATCAAGTGCCGGTGCTGATTATTACCGCACGGGATACCCTTGATGATCGAGTGCAAGGATTAGACGCTGGCGCTGATGACTATCTGCTCAAACCTTTTGAATTAGCAGAACTCTATGCAAGATTGCGGGCAATTATTCGCCGGCATTGTGGGGTGGCGAATAATCAGGTGGTTATTGATGATTTTACGCTCGATTTGATGCAAAAAGAGATTCATTATCAAGGAGCGCTTTTAGAACTGACCTTGCGAGAATATGCCATTTTATCCCGCTTGCTCTTAAAATATGGGCAAGTGGTTCCGAGAGAGTTTTTGGTGCAAGATCTCTACTCTTGGCAGGATTCCTTAGGATCAAATACGCTTGAGGTTTATATTCACCGCTTACGGCAAAAGCTCGGTAAAGCGCGTATTGAGACGGTACGGGGTTATGGTTATCAATTAGTCTCGGAGTCGAACGCATGAGCTTAAAACGCCGTTTAATGTGGCTATTTTCTCTAATTTTATTGGTTTCAGGTGTGATTATTATCGCCCTTGTCGGTTATGAAACGAGTGAGCAGATGGATATCCTGACAGATACGGGCTTAACCGACAGTGAAAAGATTCAAGAGATGCAACATGAGATTCAAGAGATATTAGTGGCGATCTCTATCTTTGTCGGTGTTGTGCTATTGGGTGCGCTCTTGATGATTCGCTATGTGACAAATCAATTCTTAACGCCTTTTGTCAATCTTGTTGATCAGCTATCAGAGCGGGGATCCCTCAATTTAACACCGATCATCATCGAGTCTCGTTCTAAAGAGATCAGTTTGATAGTGGGGAAAGTGAATCATTTATTGTTGAATATTAGTCAGCGTATTGATCATGAAAAACAATTTACCGCCGATGTTGCCCACGAATTACGAACGCCATTAGCGGGGATGCGATTAACGCTCGAGCTTATGGATGATCTACCGGAGAAACCACTACTGATTGCACGAATCGATGAGCTTTTAATTACGATTGAGCGGTTACTACAATTTGCGCGTGCAAGTCATAAGCTTCACTCGGATCAGGTGGCAGAATTATCGCTCTATCAAGAGGTGATTCAACCGCTACAAAATGAGTATCGAGATAATTTTCCGCATCTTATTATCTGGAATATTCCGGCTGATCTTAAGGTTCGAGGAGATGCGAGTTTACTCTATCTGCTTCTGAAAAATCTATTAGATAATGCACAGTTTTATGCAGGACAAGGGGAGAGCACTGAAGTCTCGGCACAAAAGACGGCGACAGGGATAGCGCTTATTGTCGAAGATCGAGGGCCGGGTATGAGTGAAGCGCAAAGACTCGCGATGACAGAACGATTTCAACGAGCAGATGAATCCCGACAAGGTTTTGGTCTTGGGCTTAATATCGTGCAAAAAATCGTCGAAGCCCATCAAGGTTCTGTACGGTTTGAAGCGAGAAAAGATGGGCGATCAGGACTTCGAGTTGTCGTTTCTCTTGCGATTTAATCAAATATTAAATATCGAGGTATCTCCTTCGACTACGGTTTAACTTTTTTGCATTTTTGCGCTTAATTTTTCACAAAATATATCAATTTTCTTTATGATATAAAGTTGTAGATCCTTATAACCTTATGAGTTATAAGGGAATTATTATATCGGAAGCGCGAGCGTTATTGAGGCTAGGAAGAGGGAGCTATGCAAAAAAAAGAGATTGTAGTTTTAGGGGGCGGAGTTGCGGGTTTAGAATTTATTTATCGATTAGCGCGGCAGGATCGTGGAAAACTATTTAATTTAACACTGATTGATCGTAATGAGTTGCATATATGGAAACCGATGCTTCATACCTTTGCGGCGGGTAGTCAGTCAGCAGATGAACAGAGCATGCTATTTTTAGCACAAGCTAAACGGCATGGGTTTATCTATCAGCCAGGAACGGTAGACAATATCGATCGAGAGACAAGAGAAATCACGTTAGCAGCCCATTATGATGACACCAATGAAGAGATTTTACCTGTTAGAACAGTGCATTATGATTATCTGATTGTCGCAATGGGAAGTCAGAGTAATGACTTTGGGATTAAAGGCGTTAAAGAATTTGCAAGTAAAGTTGATGATCTGCATAGCGCGCTGGAATTTCGCCGAGTTTTTGCGGATCAGTTGATGCGTTCAGCGCTTTTAAAGCAAAAACATCATCTGATTATTGTGGGTGCCGGCGCTACCGGGGTTGAGTTAAGCGGTGAGCTCATCGATCAGCTTAAAATTAGCTCAAGTTATAGCAATGAAGATTTGATGCAATATATGGATATCACTGTTATTCAGGCAGATGATCGTGTACTTCCCACATTTAAACCCTCCATTAGTGAATCGGTACGGCAATCAATGGAAAAAATCGGTGTGAAAGTCTTGCTCTCTACTTCAGTTTCGGAAGTATTTGAAGATCATGTAGCACTTAAAGATGGTGAAACGCTTCCGGCGGATCGCGTGGTATGGACTGCGGGCATTAAAGCACCTGATGTACTTAAAACGGTGAAAGATGCAGAGTTAACTAGAATCTCCCAGTTGATGGTAGACTCCTATTTTCGCGTATTGAATGATGATCGTATTTTTGCCATTGGCGATTGTGCTTATGTGAAAGAGGCACCATTAGCACCGACAGCGCAATCAGCATCGCAAGAAGCGCTCTATTTGAGTCAATATTTTGTGCAGATTATTGCCGGCAATCAATCGATGATTCCAGACTTTAAATATGTCGATCGAGGTTCGCTAGTGAGTATCGGTCAATATGCTTCTTTCGGAATGTTCGGTCGAAATACGGTATTCAAAGGTTTAGAATTTCGAGGGTTATCGGCAAAAGTGGCACATATTACACTCTATCGCCGACATCAGATGCGAATTTTAGGCATTTGGAGTGGTCTTTGCGCTTGGTGTGCCGATCAGTTCCGCCGTTGGGCTAAAACCCGTTAGTTGTATATTGGGATATTATAAGACATCACAAAAAAAGACCCAGTTACATTATGTAACTGGGTAAAATGTGAACGTTTAAAAGGAGGAATAAACGGTTCTCTTTTAATATGGGGATGATTATTCTTTTTCAAAGAGCGGCGTTGAAAGATATTTTTCACCACTATCAGGCAGAATGACGACGATATTTTTCCCTTTATTCTCTGCGCGTTTCGCCACTTCGACGGCGGCTTTAATAGCAGCACTTGAAGAGATCCCGACGAGCAATCCCTCTGTTGCGGCTACCTCTTTAGCCAATTCAAATGCCTCGCTATCAGAGATGGTAATCACTTCATCATAGACTTTAGTATCGAGTGTCTCAGGAATGAAGCCCGCACCGATTCCTTGAATCTTATGGGGACCTGCTGTGCCTTTTGATAGAACCGGGGAAGATTCAGGTTCAACGGCAATCACTTGGATCTTAGGATTTTGGGCTTTGAGATATTCCCCGATCCCGGTAATTGTACCGCCGGTACCAATCCCCGCGATGACGATATCCACTTTCCCTTCGGTATCATTCCAAATTTCAGGACCTGTTGTTTCACGATGTGCTTTGGGATTTGCCGGATTAACAAACTGCCCAAGAATCACCGCATTAGGAATTTCCTTCGCTAATTCATCCGCACGACCAATAGCCCCTTTCATCCCTTTAGCCCCTTCAGTGAGCACTAATTCTGCGCCATAGGCTTTCAGGAGATTTCGGCGCTCGATACTCATTGTTTCAGGCATTGTGAGGATAATACGGTAACCTTTCGCTGCCGCAACGGAGGCTAAACCAATGCCGGTATTGCCGCTAGTTGGTTCGATAATCACCGATCCTTTTTTGAGAATGCCCGCTTTTTCTGCAGTGTCGATCATCGCAAAGGCAATCCGATCTTTCACGCTACCTGCGGGATTCAGGTATTCAAGCTTCCCTAATAATGGTGTAGAAAGGCCTTGCTCACGAGAAAAGCGATTCAATTGTAATAAGGGTGTGTTACCAATGAGTTCAGTTAAGCTTGCGTAAATTTTAGCCATAATGTGGATTCCTCTCTAAAATGTGATAATCATCGGGTCATCTAAAAATGAGTTGACGGATATTAGTCATACCTATAATATATGTTTTATGTGTATTAATCTAACAATATCAGTTTATTTCGCTTATTGTCAATGATATTCACAAGCAGCAGGACTCTTTCTAACTTTTGTAGTTTTCTTTATGGAATCGGTCTTGCTACTTTAAACCTTATCTATTAGGAGATCTTATGAAATTATCTGCCAAATCTCGTTATGCTTTAGCCTCATTGGTGAAGATGGCGCTCGTTCATCAAGCCCAGCCGACGGTGACTGTACTCGAGATTGCTGAAACATTGGAAATCTCTAAGATCTATCTTGAGCGTATCTTCTCCGAATTACGTCGTGGCGAAGTGGTCGGTTCTATTAAAGGATCGCAAGGGGGCTACTATTTAACAAAAGCACCCAATGAAATAACCTTATATGAAATTCTTGCAAGTGTGGAGCCCGCGCTATTTGCCACTAATGATGCAACGGTAGAGACGACTGCGCCGAAAATTGAGCGTGCGCTGACAGCGGTTGTTTATGAACCGATGCACACTACATTAGAAACCTTACTGAAAGGCATTACCCTCTCTGACATCGCATTACAAGCGCAAGGGGAAGAGGGGAATTATATGTATTATCTGTAAGCGCAATCGTTAGCCAATTGTTAGCAGATTGTTAGCAGATTGCTATTCGTCATTGAAGAAAACCCGATATCTGTAGAAGATACCGGGTTTTTGTGTTAATGGGCAACTATTAAGATAATGTTTTAAGTATTACGTTATCCGAATCTTCAGCTTAGTTCTCTTCTATGATTTCAATTGTTTCAATGACTGCTTCAACTTCGATGATTGTTTCACCTTCAGTCTCAGTATCATCACAGCAATCTGCATCATTTTCTTCAATACGACTCATACCGACTAAGGTATCACCCTCATCTAAGCGAATGAGACGAACGCCTTGGGTATTTCGGCCTAAGATGGAAACTTCATCCACGCAGGTACGTACCAAAACGCCATTAGAAGAGATGAGCATTACTTCATCATGATCTTCAACGATACAAGCACCAATAATCTGGCCATTTCGTTCGGATGTTTGGATACCGATGACCCCTTTACCGCCTCGATTACGTTTAGTAAATTCAGCAATCGGTGTCCGTTTACCATAACCATGTTCTGTGGCAATGAGGACAACGGCCTCTTCATCAGCGAGCATCATGGTAATGACGAATTGCCCTTCAGAGAGTGAAATACCTTTTACCCCACGAGAGCTTCGACCCATAGCGCGTACATTCTCTTCACTAAAGCGATTGACAAGCCCTGTATTGGTGAAGAGCATAATATCGTCTTGACCATTGGTAATTTGTGTTCCGATCAGCTCATCACCCTCATCAAGATTGACGGCAATCAATCCGCTTGATCGTTGGCTGGCAAAACTTGAGAGAACGGTTTTCTTCACAACCCCATATTTAGTGGCCATAAAGATATAACGATCATCATCATAACTATCTACCGGGAGAATAGAGGTAATACGCTCATCTGTTTCTAAGGGAAGGAAGTTAATAATGGGACGACCACTTGCACCACGACCTGCTTCCGGCAATTCAAAGGCGCGGAGCCAATAAACCTTACCGTAAGAGGAGAAGCACATAAGCTGTGCATGGGTGCTGACGACCATTAAATGTTCTACATCATCCTCATCGACCACTTTAGCGGCAGATTTACCACGACCGCCACGACGTTGAGCACGATACTCATCGAGTTTTTGATATTTGATATAACCTCGGCGCGAGAGTGTAACAACTACATCTTCTTCGGCGATCAGATCTTCAAGGTTGATATCTTCGGCAGCTGCGCGAATTTCTGTACGGCGAGCATCGCCAAAATTGTCCCGAATATCGGTAAGTTCTTCTTCAATTACTTCCCGTAAACGATCAGGATTAGTGAGGATTTCAATCAATTCACGAATAGTATCTAATAACCCACGATACTCTTCTAAAATCTTATCTTGTTCAAGGCCGGTTAAGCGTTGGAGGCGCATATCAAGGATCGCTTGCGCCTGCTCTTCTGAAAGACGATATTCACTACCGATTAAGCCCACATTTTCTAAACCATCAGGCGTTGTTTTGAGCTCTGCGGCTCTCTCTAACATAGCCCCTACACCGCCAGGTTCCCAAGTGCGAGCGAGCATACGCTCTTTTGCTTCAGCACCGGTTGCAGAGGTCCGAATGAGTTGAATCATCTCATCGATATTCGCAAGAGCCACAGTGAGCCCCTCTAATAGATGAGCGCGAGCGCGGGCTTTTTTGAGATCAAAAATCGTCCGGCGTGTAATGACTTCTTGACGATGTAGTAAGAAGGCTTCTAAGACTTCTTTGAGATTTAAAAGCTTCGGCTGACCACGATCGATCGCCACCATATTGATCCCAAAGCTGGATTGAAGTGCTGTATGTTTGAAGAGTTGGTTGAGGATTACTTCCCCCATTTCACCACGACGCAGTTCAATGACAATACGCATCCCATCTTTATCTGACTCATCGCGTAAGCCATCTGGCGCAATGCCTTCGATGATCTTTTCTCGATAGAGTTCTACGATTCGTTCAATGAGGCGAGCTTTATTTACCTGATAAGGGAGCTCTGTGATGATAATGACATCGCGTCCCCGTTTTTCATCGTGTTCTATTTCAGCTTTTGCCCGAATAATCACGCGGCCTCGGCCGGTGTGGTAAGCCTCACGAATTCCTTTGGTACCATTGATAATCCCTGCTGTTGGGAAATCTGGCGCAGGAATATATTGCATCAGTTCATCAATAGTGAGCTCTGAATTGTGTAAGAGCGCAAGTGACGCGTTAATGGTTTCGGTAAGATTGTGTGGCGGAATATTCGTCGCCATCCCTACGGCAATCCCGGAAGAACCATTGACTAATAAGTTCGGAATTCGCGTGGGTAATACAGAAGGTTCACTCTCTGATTCATCATAGTTAGGGACAAAGTCGACCGTCTCTTTCTCGATATCTTGCAGTAAGGCTTCTGCGATTTTACTCATTCGCACTTCGGTATAACGCATTGCTGCGGCTGAGTCGCCATCGATAGAACCGAAGTTCCCTTGGCCATCAATAAGCATATAACGGAGCGAGAAATCTTGTGCCATTCGCACAACAGAGTCATAAATTGCTGAATCCCCGTGTGGATGGTATTTACCCATCACATCCCCGACGATACGGGCAGATTTTTTGTAGGGTTTATTCCAATGATTACTCGTTTGATTCATTGAATGTAAAATACGGCGATGTACCGGCTTGAGTCCATCGCGCACATCCGGTAGCGCACGACCTATAATGACACTCATCGCATAATCGAGATAGGAGCTTCTCATCTCCTCTTCTAAACTAATCGGGACAATCTCTTTGGCAAACTCACTCATTGAACCAACCTTCTCAAACAATATTATAAAAATATAGAACTAATGTAGAAAATAACAGCCGATTATAACATGTTTTGCTAATTAATTCGCCGGTTTGTAAGAGAAAATAGCGGAATATTGATCTATTTATCTCTACTAATATCCCCCTACGTGTTTTAATAAAAATAGCTTAAAATCGATTATTTGCCGAATATTTCGAAATAAGAGAAATAGGAGACGTAAATAACCTTAAAAATAGATGACTTCTTTCTTAAAATTGGGCATAAAAGTTGATAGGATTGATCAATGTCAGAAATTGATAAATAGAAGTCAAAATCAGCAGCTAGAAAATAGGTAAATGATCATAGAGGATAAATGAGAGAGATATGAGCAAGGGACAGGTTCAAGCAGATACAAATGAGTATGGCACACATAATATGAAGCGTTATCTGAAGGGCATTATGATTCTTGCCATCGGATTGAGTCTAGCAGGCTGCGGTCAAACGGGGGGGCTTTTCCTGGTGGAGAGTGAAGCGGAATATAACGAAGGGCACTTTATGCTTCCTTATCGTGGCGATGATAAAGCATCGGCATCGATAGAATCTGAAAATCAGCTAGATACGACCAATGATCTACCGAATCACAACACAGCACAATAATGAGATCAATAATGAAAGATACAATGAATAATGTAGAATTAACCCAAATTGCACACACTTTCCAAACGCCTCTATATCTCTATGATGCCGCGCAAATTGAAGCGAATTACCAAGCGTATCGACAAGGTTTTGGCGATTATCCTCATCTGATCTGTTATGCGGTAAAGGCGAATAGCAATCTCTCTATTTTACAATTACTAGCGAAAATGGGTTCTGGTTTTGATATTGTCTCGCAAGGGGAGCTCAAACGGGTATTAGCCGCCGGAGGGGATCCGAAAAAGGTGGTCTATTCCGGTGTTGGAAAACGCCGGGAAGATCTTGTTTTTGCCCTTAAAGCAGGGATTGGTTGTTTTAATATCGAATCGATCGCTGAGATTCACCTTTTAAATGCAGTTGCGACAGAGTTAAATATCAAAGCACCGGTTTCATTGCGGATTAATCCGAATGTCGATGCTAAGACCCATCCTTATATCTCAACAGGATTAAAAGAGAATAAATTTGGCATTCGAATGGAAGAGGCTTTTGAACTCTATCAGATGATGGCAACCATGCCGGCACTTATGATCGAGGGGATGGATTTTCATATTGGCTCGCAACTGACTGATATTAGTCCTTATGCCGAAGCTTTAGATGTAACGCTTGCCCTGATTGATCGTTTAGCGGAAGCAGGTATTACCCTTAAACACCTTGATATGGGCGGTGGTTTAGGTATTCAGTATGAAGATGAAATATTAATCGATCCCGCTGATTGGATCGCACTTGCGATCGAGAAAATCGGTGCGCGTTCTTTAAAATTGGTGATTGAACCGGGGCGTTCTATCGTCGGTAATGCCGGGATACTTATTACTGAAGTCATTCTTACCAAAGAGAACGAGGGAAAACATTTTGCGGTTGTGGATGCGGCGATGAATGACCTTATTCGCCCGGCGCTCTATGATGCGTGGATGGAGATTCGTAATCTCAGCGATACGGCACAGAATCCGGCAGATATTAAGTCATACGATATTGTCGGCCCTATTTGTGAAACTGGGGATTTTCTTGGAAAAAATAGAATGCTCGCCCTTAAAGCCGGAGATTATCTGATGGTTAAAGATGCCGGCGCTTATGGTTTTGCAATGGCTTCTAATTATAACTCTCGCGGTCGTGCCGCAGAAGTATTGCTACAAGATGGTAAAGCACGCCTTATCAGAACACGGGAAACTGAAGAATCTCTCTTTGAATTAGAGATAGCGCATTTAGTGAGGTAGTCTATTACCTGAACTGGCTATCAAAGTTTCAATATTAGAACCCTCTACTTAACTGGAGAGGGTTTTGTTTTTCGTTTTCCTAAAAGTGTAAAACTCAGCGTCATAGACAGATCTAAAAAGAGATGTTTAGAAGGGGCAATGGTTTTTCAACTGTTCGGAATTTCCGAACAGTTCAAACAGAAGGCGTTAGGCAGTTTTTTAGAAATATCACCCATTATAATTTAGAGATCAATATCTCTAATCTATCCATTCCAATTTCCGTTTCCTTTTTGCGTAGGCAGGGCGTAGAATAACGCTCTATGAATTGCTCAGAATGATCGCTCAAGATGGGCTTGCTTGAAGGTTTAAGGATTATACAATGTTGAAACTCTCTGATTATGATTATCATCTTCCCGAAGAATTGATTGCCCAGTTTCCGCCGAAAGTGCGGGGGACCTCTCGTCTTTTAGTGCCTAAAGCGGGCGAGATTTATGATCATACTTTTGAAGATCTAATCGATTATTTAGAACCGGGAGATCGGATTGTAATTAATAATACGCGCGTATTGCCGGCGCGGGTATTTGCCGAGAAAGAGACCGGTGGTAAGGTTGAAATTATGGTGGAGCGTCTTGTAAGTGAAACCGAAGTTTTAGCGCAAATTAAAGCAAGTAAAGCCTTAAAACCGGGTCAGAAAGTGATTATTGATGGAAAACCGCTGCTTGAGATGGTCGATCGTGATGAGGCATTTTTTTTGTTAAAAACGATTGATGGTTCGCCTATTGCTACGATTTTAGAGATTTATGGCCACTTGCCATTGCCGCCTTATATTACTCGAAGCGATGAAGAGTTAGATCAATCCCGTTATCAAACCGTCTTTAATAAAGAGGAGGGCGCGGTTGCGGCGCCGACAGCGGGTTTGCATTTTACAGCAGAATTTTTAGAGCGTATTAAAGCGAAGGGCATTGATGTTACTGAAATTACATTACACGTTGGAGCCGGTACATTTCAGCCGATTCGCACCGAAGATCTGAATGAGCATCAGATGCATAAAGAGTGGATCAATGTACCGCAATCGGCAGTGGATGATATTGTAGCGACGAAAGTCGCAGGGAAGCGGGTGATTGCTATCGGAACAACGGCAGTGAGAGCCTTAGAGTCCGCGGCATTAACGGGGGAGTTGAAGCCCTTTGTGGGGGATACTAATATCTTTATTAAACCGGGTTTTGAATTTCGGGTGATTGATGGATTATTGACTAATTTTCATCTTCCTAAATCAACGCTCTTAGTGCTTGTCTCAACGCTAATGGGTAAATCTCGGATTGAAGAGATCTATCAACACGCGGTGAATGCTCATTATCGCTTCTTTAGTTATGGCGATAGTATGTTATTAATTCCGAGTTTAGATCAAAAATAGCTGGGTTAAAGAGATTCACAATCATTGGCAATCTCGGGTAAAATAGCCGGCTATTGATCGTTTAGAAGGAACGAAATTGTGAATCGACGTTTAACTATGCAAGATGCGAAAACGCTGACGCTCTCCTCCTTAGGAGGCGCGTTAGAATTTTATGATTTTATTGTCTTTTTAACTTTTGCCTCTACGCTGAAAGTTCTCTTTTTCCCGGCAGAATCGCCTTTAGTGGCGACAATGATGACATACCTGACTTATGCGATTGCCTACTTTGTACGGCCATTAAGTGGCATTGTGCTGGCACATTTTGGGGATTTGATTGGTCGGAAGAAAGTCTTTATGTTTTCGCTCTTTATGATGGCGATACCGACGCTCTGCATTGGTTTATTACCTACTTTTTCAACGGTGGGATATTTAGCGCCGGCGTTATTGCTTATGATGCGTATTTTACAAGGGGTTGCCTTAGGTGGAGAGGTTCCTAGTGCACACGTTTTTGTGACGGAGCACGTACCGAGGGAACGCTTTGGGATTGCCAATAGTGCGGTTGCCGCAGGTTTAACTTTTGGTGTTTTGATCGGCCACTTTGTCTCTTCGATGATGAATCTCTCTTTTGATACGGTGGAAACGCTCGATTATGCGTGGCGTATCCCCTTTATTCTCGGCGGAGTTTTGGGATTATTAGCGGTTTATCTACGCCGTTATCTGCAAGAAACGCCGGTCTTTTTAGAGATGCAGCAGAAGAAAAAACTTCACGAAGGAATGCCGGTTCGCACAATTTTACAGGATTTTAAATGGCAAACCTTTATCGCAACGCTAAGCACTTGGCTACTGATTACCGGCGTTGTCTTAGTGTTATTAGCGCCTAATTTGATGAAATCAGATGTTTTTGGGATTGATGTGGCCTTTGTTAATAAAGCAGCCTTAGTGGCAACTTTTATGAATATCGTAGGAAGTCTTGCGGCAGGACTATTAGTGGATCGAATGGGCTTACGTAAAACGCTCTTTGGTTTTGCCTTACTCCTTGCGGTGACGAGCTTTATCTTCTTCAATTCCCTTGAAAGTCAAGATCTCACAACGATCGGCATACTCTATGCGGTTGCCTCTTTCTTTTTAGGGATTGTTGCCTGTGTGCCGATGATTATCATTCGTCTCTTCCCGGCGGATGTGCGCTTAACGGGAATGGGATTCTCTTATAATATCGGAAATGCCTTATTTGCCGGCCTTACAACTTTTTTAGTGCCGATTATTGCCGAGCATTTTCATCCGATGTTTATCGCATACTATATCCTCTTCCTCTGTGCCCTTGGAATATTCTTAAGTATCTACCTCGGCAGTCGTCGTTTGCCTAAGTATATTTAAGTCGATCAGAAGATCGGGATATAAGTATAGAGAGCTCTATTTGATCGATATTTTCAAAGCCTATTCTGATAGTTCGGAATAGGCTTTTTGCTAATTAAACGAGCGAAATCATTGTGATTATCCTATATACATCAAAAAGCTGTTATTTTTATACCGGTAAATGTAAATTTTATTATATAACTAAATAGACTTATCAGCCCTATACAAGAGGCTATCTTGGTTTAGCTTATATGTTTAATAATCGTTGTTTGAGGATACTAGGAGGAAATTAGATGGAAAGAAGTTCGATTCAGATATTTTGGATCAGCATTGTCACAATGTTACTGCTGATCTTTGTATCACAATATGTGATCGGAAAACAGGAGATCAACCTTGGGGTTGCGGTGATTCCCATATTGCCAATGCTCTTTGCGGTGATTATCGGGATGGTTTTATCTGCCTCTTTCACCCGCAAGAAAATCGCATGGTGGGGGAAGATCTTCACGAAGAAGGAGGAGGATTTCTGCGGAAAAATGGTAGGCTTTAGCTTATTAGTATTAGGAACCCAATATGCCGGAATGATTGTCCCTAATTTGAAGATGATCTTTAGTGTCGGCATACCCCTCTTTCTACAAGAGCTTGGAAACTTACTACCGATCTTTATCGCAGTTCCTTTAGCGGTGAAATTTGGCTTTGGTCGTCGGGCTATTGGTGCCTGCTCCTCCATTAGTCGAGAGCCTTCGATCGCCGTTATTCAAGGGAAATTTGGAACGGGTTCACAGGAGTATATCGGTGTTTTAGCGATCTATCTCTGTGGTTCTGTGATTGGAACCTTGTGGTTTAGTATTTTGGGGAGCTTAGCACCTTTAACAGGATTGAGTCCTCTTGCACTTGCGGCAGGTTCTGGCGTGGGTTCTGGTTCGATGTTAAGTGCGGCTTCTGGCGCTTTAATTAGTGGTTTAGATGAGACGATGGCGCAACAAGTATTGAGTATTGCAGCAGCTTCAAATCTGCTCTCTTCAGTATTAGGTGCGCTCTCTTTAACCTTCTTAGGTCTACCTCTTGCGGAGATGATGTATCGGATTTTTAATAAAAATCAAGATCAAGCGCCACCTTCAGCACCGGCAACGGCGACACTGATTGAGACAGAGCAGGTGTTAGAGGCAAATCTAAGAGAAGAAGGGCTTGAAGAGCAGAAGATTGCACCACCGGATGCATCTTCTCAAACAGAAACCGATCAAAGCGCAAAAGATAGAGAGAAGCAATAAAGGGGAAGATAATGAAACAGATTATGCTAGATATGAAATTGGTCTTTGTGGCAATCTTCTTAGCGATGTTGACCCAAACTCTTACTACCGGACTTGCCATTTATGAGATGTGGGACAGTTTTATTGCGATGTCGCTGATCGTCTTTATCTCATTGGTAGTAAAACTCTATTTACCCTCATCTTTGCCGGCATTTGCTTACGCTACTATTATTGGGATTGTGATCTGCCTTCCTGATACGCCGGTGCGGCATTTCTTTATTGATTCTATCGGGAAAGTCTCATTTTTATCCTGTTGTGTGCCGCTACTTGCATTTGCAGGACTCTCTGTCGGCGGACAATTAGAAGAGTTAAAAAAGATGTCTTGGAAAGTGATTTTGATCTTTATGATCGTCTCAACTTGCTGCTTCTTTGGCGCGTCAATCGTGGCGCAGATTGGTTTTAGTATTCAAGGAGTTATTTAATGAGTAATCAAAGTAATAATCAGTACAATATTAGTGAAACATTACAACAACTAGAAACTTTTAGTAAAAAGGTACGTCAAGATCTGCATCAAATTCCGGAGCCGTCAGGGGCGGAGTTTAAAACCGCTCAATATTGCCGAGAATTAATGGAGCGCTTCGGCTATCAGATTCGCTCGCTAGAGGGCTATACCGGCTTTACTGCTGATCTTATAGTCGATGAAACTTTTCCTTTAATCGGGATTCGTGCCGATATGGATGGCTTAGAGATGCCCGATATGACGGAGAATGCTTATCGCTCAACTCACGAAGGTTTAGCGCATAATTGTGGTCACGATACTCATATGGCGATTGCCTTAACGACCGCGAAATATCTCTCAGAGCATCGAGATGAGATGACGCACAATGTGCGTTTTCTCTTCCAAATGGCAGAGGAGGATATGCGTGTACCGGGCGCTGATAAGATGGTGGAGCTCGGTTGTATGGATGGCGTAAGTGAGGTCTATGCGCTTCATAATAATGGGGCATTAGAGACAGGTTGTATCCACTTTAATAGCGGCGTAATGTCCTCTTGGGGTTCGGCGTGGACGCTAACGGTGCATGGTATTTCAACTCATGGTTCAACACCCCATAAAGGGCTTGATGCCATTCGGGAGATGACGCGGCTCATCGATTATATGGATTATGTGGTGGCGAAGAAGATCGATCCTTTTTCACCGGCTGTTTTTGGTTGCGGGATGATTCAGGGGGGAACGATTCCTAATGCGGTAGCCGATTATGCGCAAGCGCGAGGCACAATCCGTTCAATGGATGAAAAGACAGATGAGACACTCAAAGCGAGCTTCAAAGAGATTGTTGCCCGTAGTGAAGCCGGTGGTTTTAAAACAACGATGGAGTTCGCTGGTTATCCTGCTGTTGTGAATCATCCTGATGCTGCGGCCGTGATACTCGCTGCTGCAAGCACATTTCTCCCTAAAGAGAATATTGAAGCCAACGGCTCGGCAATGACCGGCAGTGAGGACTTTAGCTATATGATCAATGCCACAAAAGATCGGAAAGGCGCGCTCTTCTTCCTCGGAAGTGGTAAGAAAGAGAAAGGTATTAACAACTTCCTTCACTCTAATCCTTACTATGTGGATGATGATTGTCTATTAGTGGGTGCACAGATCTTTATCAATATTGTGACGCGATAAGGAGTAGGGTAATTCTTGCCCGGAGAGTCATTATGATTCAAGAAGATCTATCTTCTATAAAGTCTATAGAGACTATCGTATTTATATATCTATAGGCCTATGGAGTTAGATCTTTTTTGATGATTATTGCGGATTATTGCGGATTAAAATAGTAGGGAGAATGATCCCCAAAACCCTCTAATATTGCAGGCATACGATGGAGTTTATAGAAATGGATTGCATTAACATCGAAATCAGAGAGAACGGTAAACTCCCCATTTTCAACGATTTCATCATAAACAGAGAGTTCGGGGGCTGTGGTTTGTAGGTTCTCTATAACCTCGTGGTCATAACCAAAACGGGTCTTAAACCGGCTATATTCATGGTAGAGAGCTCCATGTTTTTGATCAAAAATATAGTGTTTAACTTGGTAATGCCCAGATTGTAATCCTTCAATAGTAATAATTTTCTTCTGCTTAAAACTCGAGGTCATATGCTCCTCAATAGAGAGATAAGGGTTAAAAATCGAAGGGTTAAGTAGAGCAATATAGTAACCATCAGAATATTCAGTAATCAGGAAATCCTCTCCTCTTGCGATTATCTTCCCTTGGAGTTGGTGTAAAAATTTAAGGACAAAAAAGATCGGGCGAGGCATAAGATGGATATAGTAAAGCGCAATTGCATTGACATTAATAGTGTAATTAGTGGATATTTCACATTGTGTTTCGGTATTCAGTGTGATGCCGATCGCAGTAACATTGCGATTAACTCCCATTAAGGTTTGAAAGATTAAAGCCCCTCGAAAATAGGAGCCATTTGTTTTACGAGTGTTGCCGGTAAGAGTATTCCATTCCATTAAATAGAGAGGAACTTCGATATTGAGTCGCTTTAATTGCTGTTTAAGTTCTTTCGTTTTATCTTCGATATAACTAATCTCTCGTTGTAATATCTCATAGTTTGCATCTGTAATTTCAATCAGATCATGGAAATTGGCCCTAAACGCAAAGAAATCAATCCTTGAAAGTTGTTGAGGGTATTGGGTCAATTGTTGTAACTCTTCTAATGTGACATAGGTATAGAAGAGCCCGACATGCGCTTTAGGGAGAATATTGTGAATGACCTGCTTAATTTGATGAAAAGTAGTTAGATAGAGCGGAATATCTTCAATGGTATTATCGGTATAGTAGACGAATCGCCAAGTTGAGACATATTCAAGCCCATAGGTACAGATTGCATAGTAGATAAATTGTGAGATCTTCTTACAATATCCTGCAATATCTAATAAAACCCTTTCGTGATAGATACGAGATACCAAGGACATCTGATGATCCGCTAAAAAAGAGATGGCAATATCTGTGTTGATATAGGATGAGTAAGTGGGGTAATCTTCATCGGTGATAATATCAGGGGCAATAATCGTGCCTGATATTAAGTGCGAGACCTCCACATATTGAATAGGTGTGTGCTGCTTTAAATGTAATAATTGCTTACGAATATTCTCTTTTAGAAGCTCTAGAATATCTCCTATAAATATGACGTAGTTTTGATTAGGTAGAGATTCACTAAGACGTTGTTGGTCGATATTAATAATTTGTGATTCAACATGGGTATATTCTTCTCTTGCCTCAACTTTTTCAGTGCTATTGATAATGTTAGCAAGCAGCGGGAGTAATGTAGCGGTATCGACTTCCGTTTTTTCAGAAGTATGCTCTTGGTAAGAGGGTAATTTAGGGGCGGTTTCGCGTCTATGTTGATTGCGGAATTGGCTTGGCGTTGTGTGATACTGCTTTTTAAAGAGTTGTGTGAAACTCTTGTGATCTGCAAAGCCATGATCTTCGATGAGTCGATAGATAGGCTTATTGGTATTAATTAACTCATAAACGGCATGTCTAAAGCGAACTTGCGTAAGATATTGTGAGAAACCTAATCCCATTTCATTTTTAAAGAGTCTTGACAGATAAGGGACTGAAAGATGCTCTTTTTCTGCTAACTCTGACAAGCTTAAGTCTGTATGGTAATTGGCTTCAATTTGTTGGGTAATGCGTTCCATTCTGTGGCTATAGCGAGCAATAGAGGGATAATCTGAACGATTATCTTCCTGAAAATAAGAGACTAGCTTTAGCATAATATCGGAGATTAACAAGTTAGCCTCAAGATAGACCTCATCATTGCCTTGGATTTTAATCATCATTGTTTTGGCAATAAGCCATTTGAGTTGCTCTAAGGCTTGGCGTTTATATTGCGGATAGTGTTCCGTATTAATGACATACTTATATTGAAAATAGTGGCGATAATAGCGGGTAAAGTAGTGATTAGAAATCTGCAGCTTGATGACAATATTGCCAGATTCTCCGGTGATACGGTAGGGGCTATTACGATTAATTAAAAGGAGATGATTTTTACTGAAAGTTCCACTAATACCATAGCTATTAATATTGATATGCCCCTGTAAGACAAATAAAAAAGTAATGCCGGCATAGATCTCTTCCCGTTCTTCGTGATAGGAATAGGGCATTATTTGATATTCTGCAAGATTTTTATTATTCATAACGTTACATTTCCGATATAGATCAAAAATATTAATATTCTACTTAGGTGTTTTTTATCATTTTATCGTTTTTATCTTCATTTATATAAAAAAATTATAAGAATAAGCTGTTTTTACTGCTTATATCAAAATGTTTAGCTTTCTATAATCAAGATACGTCAATAAGGTTTATCGCATTAGATTTGGGAATAAGCGCTGATTAAGTAGAGGTCGGCGTTCACTTTGATGATTAGGTATCCCAATAATGCCTAAACTATCAAATGAATAGTGAAAGTTGAGTGACAGTAATATTAAATGGAATAAGGGCTTAGAGAATGAAAAAGATTATAGATGCAATTAAAAAAGATGAAGCTGAATTTATTGCAATTCGCAGAGATATCCATGCACATCCTGAGATCGGCTTTGAAGAACAGAGAACGAGTGATCTTATTGCTGAAAAATTAAAATCATGGGGATATGAGGTACATAGAGGCTTAGCCAAAACAGGCGTTGTTGGAACTTTAAAAGTAGGTTCTAGTGATAAAATTATTGGGCTTCGTGCAGATATTGATGCATTACCTATTCAGGAAAATTCAGGGAAGGAATGGAGTAGTAAAGTCCCCGGTAAATTCCATGGTTGTGGTCATGATGGTCATACCACTATTTTACTGGCAGCAGCAAAATATTTAGCAGAGACCAAAAATTTTGATGGAACCTTAAGAGTGATCTTCCAGCCAGCAGAAGAATTGCTTTACGGAGGTAAAGTGATGGTGGATGAAGGGTTATTTGAGAAATTCCCTTGTGACGTTATTTTTGGAATGCATAATATGCCTGGGCATAAACAAGGAGAATTTTATTTCAGAGAAGGTGCTATGATGGCTTCTTCAGATACAATCCATATTGAGATTATGGGTAAAGGTGCGCACGGTGCAATGCCTGAGCGCGGTATCGATGCCACTATTATCGCTTGTTATATTGGAACTGCATTGCAAACGATTGTTTCTCGTAATGTTTCGCCATTTGCCCAGACGGTAGTTACTGTTGGCGCTATTCAATCAGGCGATGCGCCAAATGTTGTGAATGATTTTGCTATTATGAAGCTCTCTGTTCGTTCTTTAGATAAAGAGGCTCGGGAGTTGATGTTACAGCGGATTACTGATATCGCAACGAAACAAGCGGAGAGTTTTGGTGCAACAGTAGATATTAAACATATCAACGGTAGCCCTGTATTAGTGAATGATCCTGAAATGACGCATTTTGCAAGAGATGTAGCAAAACATCTCGTAGGGGAAGATAAAGTGCATGAGAGCGTGCAGTTTATGGGAAGTGAAGATTTTGCCTTTATGTTAGAGCACAACCCGAAAGGCAGTTATCTCATTATTGGTAATGGCGATGAACCTGGATTCTGTAATGTGCATAATCCTGGCTATGATTTCAATGATGAGTGCATTGTGCCAGCCGCTTCTTATTGGGCAGCTTTAACACAGAAATACCTCACAAAATAAGGGAGAAATCTTACAGATGAACGCAGATGATTGAGAGTCACATTCTGGTCATCAAGGTTTTGATAATCAAATATCCTCTCAATCATTTTTCCCGACTCTGAAGAGAGATAACTCAGTAATTCACTTTTAAAAAGGACATTGTATGGCACACAGTATACAAAATACACAAACCACACAAGCACAGCCATTTGTGGGAAATGCTAAGCTCACAGTTGGCATTGTTTTAGGCGTTTTGACGTTCTGGTTATTTGCACAGACGCTATTAGTTGCAGGCCCTGCAGTACAAGAGACCATTGGTATCTCTTCGGCAGAATTATCGCTCGGTATTAGCATCACATCCTTAATCTCTGGTTGTTTTATTGTTGTTGCCGGAGGATTGGCAGATAAATTTGGTCGGGTAAAATTCACTTATATCGGATTTATTTTAAGTATTATTGGTTCACTTCTTCTGATTGTAGCACCTAATGCGCTGATCTATTCTGTAGCACGCGCGATTCAAGGGTTATCAGCTGCTTGTATTATGCCGGCAACCTTAGCACTCATTAAAGAGTATTATAAAGAAGGTTCCCATCGGCATACGGCGCTTAGTTGGTGGTCAGTGGGTTCTTGGGGTGGATCTGGAGTCTGCTCTTTAGCAGGTGGGGCTATTGCCACAAGTTTAGGTTGGCAATGGATCTTTATATTCTCTATTATCTGTGCGTTAGTGGGAATGTTGCTCATCAAAGGAACCCCAGAAAGTAAAATGACTGGAAAGTCTTCCAAATTTGATTATGTGGGATTGTTCTTCTTTGTGATCGGCTTGTTATCTCTTAATATCTTTATTACTAAAGGTGGTGAGTTAGGTTGGATGAGTCCTGCAATTTTAATTAGTTTAAGTGTTTTTATCATTGCTTTGATCGTCTTCATCGTGGTGGAGTTGAGATTGAAAGATCGTGCTTTTATCGACTTTTCACTCTTCAAAAATATGCCATATAGTGGTGCGACATTCTCTAACTTTATGTTAAATGCGGTTGCAGGTTCCCTCTTTGTTGTGAATCTCTATGTGCAACAAGCGCGTGGCTTTACCCCATTTTTAACAGGG
Organism: Ignatzschineria larvae DSM 13226; assembly: GCF_038500265.1. Lineage (NCBI taxonomy): Bacteria > Pseudomonadati > Pseudomonadota > Gammaproteobacteria > Cardiobacteriales > Ignatzschineriaceae > Ignatzschineria > Ignatzschineria larvae. The sequence continues at coordinate 2,477,969 of NZ_CP150637.1, forward strand.
CTTCTCTCCATTGGTTATCTGATTGCTGTATTAGGGATGATTCCTGTAGGTCAGATTATTTTACAAAAGATGGGTGCTAAAAAACCGATGTTACTCGGCACATTCACCACCGGTATCGGAATTGCATTAATGGCGTTAACCTTCTTACCACACCTTGCTTATATTATTGTTGTCGCATTAGGGTTTATCTTCTTTGGTTTAGGATTAGGTTTCTATGCAACACCTTCAACAGATACTGCGGTCTCTAACTCACCTGAAGATAAAGTGGGCGTAGCTTCAGGGATCTATAAAATGGCCAGTTCACTCGGTGGCGCATTTGGAGTGGCGATCTCTGCAACAGTTTATGCCGCCATTTTAAGTAGCACACCGACTATGGAAGAACTGGATATTGCGGGAATGGCAGGGCTATTAGTGAATGTTGGATTCTGTGTTCTCTCTTACCTCTCCATTATTTTCTTAGTCCCTAAAAATGCGGGGAAATAGTGAATATTCACTGATAAAAATTAGGTATAACTAAAACCGTAAGAATATTTCTTACGGTTTTTTTATTGGGGAGAGAAGATCGATGAATAGGATTGCCAGCATAGGCTGCAAGCCTTTACCTGCTGTGAATTCGCTTATTTAGCCCCTTAAAAAATATTGATGAAGACAATTGTCCTCAGGAGTTTACACCTCATTATATGTGGCTTTTGGCGAAAAAAAGTCCGTTTTCTAATCGAAATTAGATTTGGCATTGCAGTCGCCTTGTGGAACAATAGAGGGTAACTTTTAATTTTATTTTTTATAGAGGCACACAATGATAGACAATGATGGCTTTCGAGCGAACGTTGGAATCATATTGTGTAATCAAGATCAACAGCTCTTTTGGGGGCATCGAATCGGTCAAGCGGATGCTTGGCAATTTCCACAAGGTGGGATTGATCCCGATGAAACACCAGAAGAAGCGATGTATAGAGAGCTTTATGAAGAAGTTGGATTACGCCCTGAGCATATTAAAATTTTAGGCAAAACAGATCGATGGTTGCGTTATCGTTTACCGCAAAATCTGATTCGCCGCAATCCCTCTAGCGATCGAACTTGTATCGGACAGAAACAAGTATGGTTTATGTTAGAATTTGTAGGGAATGAAGAAGATTTTAATCTCAATGCGGTTGACCAACCGGAATTTGATCTCTATAAGTGGGTTGATTATTGGTTACCACTGCGCGATGTGATTCATTTTAAACGTAAAGTATATGATAAAGCGCTTACAGAATTGGCTCCCTTAATCTTCGAAGAGATGATTCCTAAGAAACCTCGGGATGTCCGAATTAAGCGGCGGCACTCATTACTGCGCATGCATACTCGTAAAAAAAGTACTAAAACAGTCGGAAAATGCCGGATGTATGATGAAGAGCGGATCATGATCCAAACGGTTTCAAAGTAGGCGATATCTGAAATGAACCCATTTAGATTCATCATTTAAATAATGGAATAATGCAGTATTAATAGGTTCTCCACCTACAGAAAACCCCGATATCATCTCTGAATGTAGAGGTTGATATCGGGGTTTTTATTATCGGTTTTATCGCCATCTTACAGTTGATGTGTTGGCATTTCACTAATGCTTATAATGCTTATTTTGAACCAATCTTATGATATTATCGCTCTATTTCAGGGCAGAGAGTGCGCGTCTGACAAATAGTACGGCAACAAATAGGAAGACAAAGAGTCCGAGTAATTGCTGTACCATTGGCGTACTGCTACCGAAGATATCGGTCATACTGCTTAGGAGTGAGAGCGGTGCATTTTTTCGATCATCAGGAATCGCATCGATATTCATACTCACCACGATTACCGTTGCCATAATCACACCTACTAAACTCTCCCCTACGATTAGACCAGAGGCGATGAGTGCACTCTTACGATCCGCTCTCTCATATTCCGATTTGCGAACTGCTTCAGGTCGACCGGCAAGGCGTTGTGCCGCACGGCGCTTGATAATCCAAGAGAGTAAGCCGCCGACAAAAATGGCAGTGGTAATACTTGGTGGCAGATAGATTCCCATTCCAACGGCAAGAGCAGGTAGACGGAATTTAGAACCCCGGTTGGCTAAGAACATATCAAGAACAATAATGACTGCCCCTAATACAAGTCCGATAATAATCATCGTCCACTCTAATTGATGAGAGAAGATCCCGGCAGAAATGGTGGCCATTAATGTGGCTTGTGGTGCGGCTAACACTTGCGATTCATCCATTCCCGGACGAGGGAGCGCACCGGTAAAACCATAGGCTTGATAGAGGATATCCAAGATTGGCGCAATGACGATCGCTCCGACAATACAGCCGATCAGAAGCGCAACCTGTTGTCGCCAAGGGGTTGCGTGTACCAAATAACCGGTTTTGAGATCTTGTAGGTTATCGTTAGAGATACAAGCAATGGCGATTACCGCACTTGTTGTGAAGAGTGCTAAAGCTGTAGCAAATTGTGTGCCGGCAGCAGTTTCCATTAAACCACCTGCTTCACCCACAAAGAGAAGTAGCAGTGCCGCAATAGTAATCGCAACAATTCCGATGCCGGAAATAGGACTTGCAGAAGAGCCGACTAAGCCCGCCATATAACCACTTGCAGCGGCGACTAAAAAGCCCATCACAAAGGCAAAGATGACAGATACAGTGACTAGCGTCCAAGCGAATCCTGCTGATAGATCAGCATCACTGATAAAGGTGTAGAAAGTAGCCACTAAGATCAGAAGCATTGCGCCCATAATCAGTAGAATGGTTTTAGGTGAGAGATCTTGCTCTGTCCGATTTGTGCTATTGCCGGTATCCCCTTTAAGTGCACCGAGTGACATTTTAATGCCCTCGATTACAGGTTTCATCAGGGTTAATAGCGTCCAAACAGCGGCAATCGCTAAAGTCCCTGCGCCGATAAAGCGTACATCTTCCGCCCAAATAGAGGAAGCGATCGCGCTATAGCTCATCTCTGCCGGGAATTCTTGAATGGTACTTAAAATAGGCACCGCAATGCCCCAAGCCATCAATGCACCGATAATAATCGCCACACAAGAGACAATGCCCACTAAGTAGCCGGCACTCATCAAAGCTAAAGAGAAGCCGAGCGGAATTTGGAAGATCGCCTTACCTGCGGTGACCCAATAAGCCGCGCCCCCTGAAAGTAAGCGAAAACCGCTGGTAAAAAGGGTGACGACTGCGGCAATTGCACCGCCGAAGAGGATATCTTTCAAGCCCTCTTTTGAAGAGGTATTACCCTTTTCATCTACTTGTTCATTGCAACCTGCTTTGAGAATCTCAGCGGCGGCAACGCCTTCAGGATAAGGTAGATCACTTTTAACCACCATCACGTGGCGAAGCGGAATAGAGAAGAGCACTCCGAGCATACCGCCGGCGGCACAGATAAAGAAGGTCATCAAGAAATGGAAATCTTGCCAATAGCCGATCATCAACAGTCCGGGAATCACGAAGATAATCGAAGAGAGTGTTCCTGCGGCCGATGCTTGAGTTTGCACCATATTATTTTCTAAAATGGTGGAACCGGCAAAGAGCCGTAATACGGCCATTGAGATCACCGCTGCCGGAATAGCCGAGGAGAAAGTGAGCCCTACCTTGAGCCCTAAATAGACATTCGATGCGGTAAATACCACTGTAATCAGCGCCCCGAGGATCATCCCCCGGAGCGTCAGTTCTCGCATTTGATTCATGACGATCCTTCATTGTTAATTCAAAAAAGGATAAGTTTACTATTGATTGCAAAGGGTTGCATCTAAATGACCGTTTTTATTGATATTGGCAATCATTTTTAGTGAACCTTCGTCATAGGGTAAACGGACTATAGGGATTTTATTAAGGCGCTTTCTGGCTGAGAAAGCCTTGATTATTATTGTCATGATTGAGAATAATGGCCTGCATTAAAAGACTCGCTGTTGCGGTATTACAAGCATTTGGAATATTGTAGAGTGTAGAGAGGCGAATGAGAGCCTTAACATCCACATCATGCGGCATCGGCGTAAGAGCATCGGTAAAGAAGATGAGTAGATCTAATTTTTCAGTACAGATCATAGAACCTAGTTGCTGATCGCCACCGAGAGGTCCGCTTTTGAGACGAGTGAGAGAGAGATCAGGATAAGCATCTAGGATATGTTTCCCTGTGGTTCCCGTGGCATAAAGATCGTGTTGCCGAAAGTAGGGAAGATAATCCCCAATCCAATCTACGAGTAATTTCTTCTTAGCATCATGGGCGACAAGACCAATGGATAATCGTTTCATAGTTCCCTCTTGAGACATCATTCATAAGTAGATCGAGTGGAAGTGTTATTGAGGGCGCTATTTTGAGAGTGCCCCTTACACTTCACACGCTAGAATCATTTTATTGTACCGATTTTTTGTAAAAAGGCGTGATTTAAAACAATTCTTTGAGGAATAAGTGGAGGGTCTTTCCGAGAGGCTGTTATTTCTATACAAAAAAGCATCACCCAATTTAATGAGTGATGCTTCGGTTGTTCTATCTATCTAAACTACTCTATATCTAAATAATGATGTTTAGATTAACGGAGGGTTAATTATCGCAACTTTAAACCTCTTCTGATTTTACCGGTTTTGTTCTAAAGATCGGCAAGCGCCCTAAAATTGGGACGACTCTCCAATCGCATTTCATTGTTTCCATAAAGACGATGGGGGCGAGGAGGAGTAGAGCTGTGATATTGGGTAATACCATTAATCCGTTAAAGAGATCCGCTAATTGCCAGACAATATCCACATGAATAAAGGATGCGCCGAAGACACCGATAACCACTAAAATCTGAAAGAGCGGTACTGCAGATTTATGCTTAAAGAGATAACGCACATTGGTTTCCGCATAGTAATACCAGCCGATAATCGTGGAGAAAGCGAAGAAGAGGAGTGAGAAGGCGATAAAGATGCCGCCCACAGAGCCGAAGATCATCTCATAAGCATATTGCGTGATGGTAATTCCGGTACCTTGACCCTCAAAGAAGGAGAGGAAGGAAGGATTCGCACTGCCTGAAGCTTCCCAACCCCGAAGTCCTGAGGTGATAATGACAAGCCCTGTGAGTGTCACGATAACACCGACCACAAAAACGCCCATCATTGCAATATAACCTTGCTCTTCCGGCATTTTTACTTTTGCTACAGCATGTGCGTGGGGTGTCGAACCCATACCTGCTTCATTTGAGAAGAGTCCGCGGGCAATTCCAAGACGCATCGCTTGTTGAATGGCAATTCCGGCGCCGCCCCCTAGAACTGCTTCAGGATTAAAAGCAGCGATAAAGATCGCTTTGAAAGCCGGTAGAATAAATTGATAATTCATCGCTAAAACGATAATCGCGCCGATCAGATAGAAAAAAGCCATTGAAGGGACGATTTTTTCAGTAAATGAAGCAATATTTTTGATACCGCCGATCACTAAGAAGGCCACTAGAACTGCTACGAAAAGCCCTGTCACCCAAGTAGGAATAGAGAGCGATTTCTCAAAGGCTGAAGCGATAGAATTCGATTGCACCATATTCCCGATCAAACCTAAGGCTAATATGATCAAGATGGCAAAGAGTACTGCCAGCCACTTGATCCCTAAACCCTTCTCAATATAGTACGCCGGCCCCCCAACTGCTTGACCGGTTCGATCTTTAGTTTTATATTTTTGCGCTAAGATTGCTTCTGCATAGATAGTCGCCATTCCGAAAAAGGAGGAAACCCACATCCAGAAAATTGCCCCTGGCCCGCCGGCCATAATCGCAGTAGCGGGCCCTGCAAGGTTACCGGTTCCCACTTGACCGGCGATGGCTGTCGACACCGCTTGGAAAGAGCTCATTCCACTCTTATCGGCACTTTTACCTTTAAGGGAAAATTTGGAGGTGAGCGCTCGAAAGGCAGTTTTAAATTTACGAATTTGGATCCCTTTGAGCAGTAAGGTATAAAAAATCCCAATGCCACAAAGAAGATAGACTAAGAGATAATCCCAAAGAATATGCTGGAAAGCAGTTAGAAGTAATTCAAAGCTCATTACGGGGCCTTTATTGTGAGTGTCTATATAAAAGTAAAATCAAATGAAATCTTGCAACGATTACTATAATTGCAAGGGTAAAAATCTCATTATTGATCGGTGATCAACCTGAAGAGATAACACCTTATCGAGAGCGGTTATTTTATAACATCTCTAAAAGTGATCATTATAAACACAAATTGTGAAAGATAAAAGTTGAACAATGATTTATGAGAGATATTTTGAAGTAATGTGAAAGATTTCTCTCCTGTTTTTTTGGCTGTGAGACAATGCAACGTAATGAATAAGGTGTATTATCTTAGGGGAATGAAAGTTAATGTAGAGGCAATCTAAAATGCGATCCTAGAGCAGGATTTTAGCGTACGATTGTAAAATGAGATTTTAAAATAAGTGTCTAAAGTAGATTGAAAGGAGAGAAGATGGATGTATTAGTATTAGGGAGCGGCGCGGTAGGCACTTCATTAGCCTACTTTTTAGCCAAAAAGGGATTTAAAGTCACTGTAGTTGATCGCCAAGATGGGGCAGGATTAGAAACCAGTTATGGTAATGCCGGGCAGATCTCACCGGGATATGCCTCTCCTTGGGCCGCGCCAGGTATTCCAATGAAAGCGATTAAATGGTTGATGCAACGAGAGCATGCGCCTTTGGCCATTCGGCCGACGGGCAGCCTTAAGCAGTATCATTGGATGTGGCAGCTTTTGCGTAACTGTAATGAAAAGAGTTATGCCACTAATAAAGCCCGAATGGTGCGCGTTTCAGAATATAGCCGGGATTGCTTGAGGGATCTGCGTAAAGAGATTGATCTACATTATGAAGAGCGGACACTCGGCACAACGCAATTACTGCGTACAGAAGCACAGATGCAGGCGATTCAAAAAGATATCGCGGTACTAGAAGCGTTTAATGTGCCTTATGAAGTACTCGATCGTGATGGTATTGTGGCAGTAGAGCCGGCGTTAGCAAAAAGCGTCCATAAATTGGCTGGTGGTTTACGCTTACCCAATGATGAAACGGGCGATTGCTATCTCTATACTAGCCGTCTTGCTGAGAAAGCGAAAGCACTTGGAGTCACCTTTAAATTTGGTGTTGTAGTTGAAAAGATTGACACTGATGGTAAGAAGGTCACAGGCGTTTGGGTGGATGGCGAGAAGCTCACTGCAGATGCTTATGCCGTCTGTCTAGGCAGTTATGGGGCTGGGAAATTAGCACCCATTGGCATAGAGATTCCTGTTTATCCGCTGAAAGGCTACTCTTTAACCATTCCGATTATCAATCCTGAAATGGCACCGCAATCTACTATTTTGGATGAAACTTACAAAATTGCCATTACGCGATTTGATCAGCGCATTCGTGTGGGCGGTATGGCGGAGTTAATGGGGTACGATTTAAGTCTGAACCCTCGTCGCCGGGAAACCCTGGAGTTTGTCACCAATGATCTCTATCCTGAAGGCGGAAACTTGCCGGAAGCACTCTTCTGGACAGGATTACGTCCTGCAACGCCGGATGGTACGCCGATTTTAGGACGCACGAAATATGAGAATCTCTTCCTCAATATCGGCCATGGTACACTCGGCTGGACAATGGCTGCAGGTTCAGGTCGTTATGTGAGTGATCTCATTGCCGGGGATACGCCGGAGATTAGTAGCGAAGGCTTAGATTTGAGTCGTTATCACGCATAATGTTTTGATCTTATAATCAATGCGATAGTGTACGATAGTGATAAATGTACTTTATAACGAAAAGAGGTTCTAATTTGAGAGAACCTCTTTTTTGTGGCGATTCATAAAATAACTTTCTTACTATGAATCTAATCATGATCTAATCGTTAATATAGTGCGCTTTTTCTCGATAGATCTTGACACCTACCGCATCAGTACCGGAAATAGCAGTGAGTTTATTGAGTTCAATGGAGAGTGCCGGAATATTAAATTCAATAATCAGCTTCTTCGCTAATGTTTCGGTAAAGGTTTCGACTAATTGAAAAGCGGAATGCGCTGCGAACTCTTTAATGTAATTACTCACTTTTTCATAATCGAGTGTTAGATTAATATCATCTTTTTCGGCAGAAGGACGATTATCCCACTGCATTTCAAGGTTCAGGGTAATAGGCTGCGTGGCGACACGCTCGTGGGGATAGATGCCGATAATGATATCGAGAGCGAGATTTTTGATAAAAACAATATCCGCTGGTGGGTTAGGGTGTAAATACATAGAATCACCTTATTAAAATATTTGCGATGTTGAACAAATCTGTATGCAGTATAGGGTATGAACACAGTATATATAGGTAATAAAAAACGATAGAACAAACCGTCGCCTCTTACAAGAAGTATTCGGAGATTCTATCGTTGATATTGTGTCGAGGTCATTTTATTTGAGGAATGATCTCTCTAAATGTTAATGAAATGCACCATTGCTGTAGCCAATTGCGAAGAAAATTCCGAAGAAAATAGCAAAGATGACTGCAACAGCAAGCGTTACAATCCAATAAGCGCGGAAGAAGTTGGTCCTATTGGGATTTTTACCATCAATAGCCCAAACGATGGAGGCAATAAAGCCCACAACAGGAATAAGAAAGATAATCCAAGTAATCGCCCAATCTTTCGTGGTCATTACCGGGCTGACGGTTGGTTGATTTTGTGTATTGATCGGTTCCATAAGTGGCTCCTTTTATCAGTGTAGAACGATATTCATTATAAAATGTATGAATAGAGATTGTATTAGATAGTATTAATAAAGATCTCGTTAATAAATGATCTTTAGGATGTCATTCACACATCATATATTCATAAATAAATGAAGATTTAATAAAATAAATTATTATCTGATAATTATACGCCTTTATTGAGGGGAAACCCAAGAAAGAAGCCCAATAACCACCTAATTATGAATGATTACGGGTGGTTATTGAGTCCTGAGATCTGCTTAATGATACCGTTTTGTAAGGCGATCTTTTTATGAAGATGATTGGTTTAATAGAGCGCTACAGGGTAAGAGCCTAAAACTTTAAAAAATGAGGCGACTTCTTCAATCTCCTTAAGCGCAAGTTGTAAGCCATGTTCTTCATAATGCCCTAAAACATCAATAAAGAAGATATAGCTCCAATTGCTATTTTTAGACGGGCGCGATTCAATGCGGGTCATTGTGATATTATATTTTGAGAGTGGCGCAATAAGATGTAAGAGCAATCCCGGGCGATCGTGAGCAGAAGCCACGATGGTGGTTTTATCCTTACCACTTGGTGGAATCCGTTTATTGCCGATGATCAGAAAGCGTGTGCTATTAGTAAGATTATCCTCAATATTCTTTTCTAAAATAGGCATTTGATACACTTCGGCCGCTTGTTTACCTCCTAATGCCGCAGTTCCCGCTTCAACAGACGCACGTTGCACAGCACCGGCATTTGAGTTAGTGGCAATGCGTTCAGCATGTGGGAGATATTCATCAAGCCAAGAGCGGCACTGTGCTAAAGATTGGGGATGGGCATAGACGATTTTAATCGTTTTAAGATCTGTCTCATTACTCATGAGGTTTTGATGGATCTTAAGTTCTGTTTCTCCACAGATATAGACGTTTGAGGTCGGGAAGCAATCGAGGGTTTGATTGACCGCGCCTTCAGTGGAATTTTCAATGGGCACAACACCGAAGTCGACTTTGCCCGATTCAACCGCATGAAAGATCTCATCAATGGTGCGAATGGGTAAGCGGCTCGCCGCGCCACCAAAATGTTTAATCGTTGCTTCCTCGGTGAAAGTACCCTCAGGCCCTAAATAGGCAATATTCAATGGCTTTTCCAAAGAGAGGCAGATTGACATAATCTCCCGAAAGAGTCTTGCGATATCTTGGTCGGCAATAGGGCCAGGATTATGCGCCATCTTATGGGTAAGAACCTGTGCTTCTCGTTCTGGGCGATACATCTCTGTATCGCCTGCGGCAATTTTGATCTCGCCAATCGCTTTCGCTGCAATAGCGCGTTCATTGAGCAGTTGTAAAATTTGAGTATCTATCTGATCGATAGTTGCGCGGTGGCGACTTAATGGATCCTCAGTCATCACGATTTTTATCCTCTGTTAATTAGGGCAATATTCTGCAGCCAATTTGATTGGCATGAATGTGATTATTTTTTTAATTCAGTGATAATTATTAACAGTAATTGATGGAAATAGGAAGTATATTAATGGAATATGCTGATGAATAGGTATGAACAATAGCGCTTTAAAACCGTGCTGATTCCTTATTTCGATTCCTATTTTAATACCTATTCAATCTCTATTTTATTGGTGTTTATTTCACTTAGATTCAAGAATGAATGGTAAGGTATTTTATGAAAAATACCATTATCACAACATAGACTTTCCATAATAAAGGAATAATGCATGAAACCAAATTCGTTAATAACCACTCAGAACATAAGTCCGATTCGTCCCTTTGAAGGGAAGATGCCCCAAATCGGTGCGCGTCCTTGGATTGATCCAAGCGCGGTGCTGATCGGCGATATTATTCTCGGCGATGATGTCTCTATTTGGCCTGGTGTTATGATGCGCGGGGATGTGAATCAGATTGTGATCGGGGATCGCACTAATATTCAAGATGGGACGCTAATTCATGTCACCAATCCCGGAGCAAATCCGCCTCATGGTTATCCTACAATGGTGGGCAGTGATGTGACGATTGGACATGGCGCGATGCTGCATGGTTGTACGATTGAAGAGGGCGTTTTAATTGGTATGCGGGCGATTTTATTAGATGGCTCTCACGTGGAGAAGCATAGTATCTTGGGCGCGGGAGCACTACTTGCACCGGGGAAAGTGGTCAAAACAGGGGAGCTTTGGGTCGGTGCACCGGCAAGGCGAGTGCGTTTCTTATCCGATCAGGAGATTGAGCAACTTTACCATTCTGCTAAACAGTATGCTTCGCTGAAAGATCGATATCTTCGGGAAGCATGGGCCAATTCTTAATATTCATCATGAGGTTATCCATGATTAAGTGAGCTATCGATTAAGGCTCCATCGTTCAGGGCTTCATCATTAATGGTTGCATGAGGGAATCTTTTTTATAAACTATTTTCCCAGATAACCACAATCTTCACTAGGTTTATGATTGAAGATGAATGATGGAGAGATTATTGTAGATTTATGATTTTAAAGATAAATTATAGATGGTTAAAGAACATGCTTCGTGGGGAATAGTGAGGCTGTGGATAACTTTGTGGGTAAGTCTTGTAGAGCTAGTCTTTGTGTGGCAAATGGCCTTTGAAATAAGGTTTAAAACCGCTCAAATATCCCATTTTTACGCGCTTTTCACAAATGCAATAGCGATAGCATGTGGGAAAATATCGTGTTATAATTTATCGTTTAAGCAATAAGATAGATTGACAATAGTATCGAACTATTAGTATTAAACTATCAGACTATTTATTTGATCTGATCGATAGACGCCTCAATTGAACATGATTGATCGGCAGATGCGATCTTAATTCACTGTACTAACATAAGATTCTAGAAGAGGACATATGAAGTTAGTTATTCAAAGAGAACAGTTGATGAAGCCACTACAGGCGATCATCGGTGTGATTGATAGAACACAAACACTCCCGATTTTAGCAAATGTGAAATGTGTGGTCAGTGAAGATGAGATCACCTTGACAACCACCGATCTTGAGATCGAATTAACTTGTGCATTCCCTCATATTCCTCTAGAACAAGGGGCAACGACATTCCCGGCGCGTAAGCTCTTTGATATTCTTAAGGCTTTGCCGAGTGGAATCGAGGTTCAGATCGAAGTAGGGAGTGATTCTCGGGCGACTATCACCGCCGGCCGTTCGCGTTTTACTCTGAGCTGTTTGCCGATCGATGAATATCCTGTTTCTGATCATTTAGAATTTGATAAGACATTAACGCTTCCTAAAAATGCGCTGCGTAAGCTCATCGAACAAGTAGCCTTTTCGATGGCGGTTTCCGATGTCCGTTACTTCTTAAATGGTTTACTACTTGATGTGAGTGGTGTCGAGCTTAATGCGGTTGCCACCGATGGTCATCGTTTATCTGTCTCTTACTATCAATTGCCTGAATCTTCAGAATTACAGCAACAGCTTATTATTCCACGTAAAGGAGTAGAGGAGCTCTTAAAGCTCATTGAAAATGAATCAGCGCCGCTCCATTTAGAGTTAAGTACCAATCATCTACGGGTAGAGCTTGGCAGTATTGTCTTCACCACTAAACTCATTGATGGGAAGTTCCCTGATTATCGCCGTGTTGTTCCGCCTTTAGGGGATAAGATTATCGTGGCAGATCGTCAAGGTTTAATCGATGGTTTAGTGCGCGCTTCAGTCCTATCACAAGATAAATTTAAGGGGATCCGTTTTACAATCTCCGATTATCTACTCAAGTTACAGGTGAATAACCCTGAACAAGAACAAGCGGAAGAAGAGGTAGAGGTTAATTACCAAGGGGAAGGCTTTGCCACTGCGTTTAATGTGAGCTATCTCATCGATGCGCTTAAAGCGTTAGATGATGATATGGTACGTTTAAGTTTTACGGCACCTAATTCAAGTTGCTTAATTCAAAATTCTGATAATGACAATGTGCGCTATGTCGTTATGCCAATGCGCCTCTAAGCACCGGCATGATGCTTGATTCATCATGATTAATAATGTGCACATTCCTACAGATCGTTAACCTGTGATTATTCAAACATTACAAGTTGAACAGTTTCGCCATTTAGCGAGTCAGACGCTCTCGTTTGACTCGCATTTTAATCTGATTGTCGGTAAAAATGCCTCTGGCAAAAGCTCCCTGCTCGAAGCCATCTATTTTCTTTCTCAGCTCCGATCTTTTCGGACATCCCGAATTAATCAGGTGATTCGTGAGGATACGGATTATTTTCGTGTCATGGCAGGGTTAATATCGCCGCAAGGTATTGATTCTTACCTTGGCATTGAGCGTACTAAAGGCGGCGTATTGGTGCGGCAAGATGGTGAGACGATTCAAAAGCGTTCTCATCTTGCGAAATTATTACCGATGCTCTTTTTAGGGCCTGATACCGGTACTGACCTAATGGAAGAGCCTAAATCTCGCCGGCAATTTATCGATTGGGGGTTGTTTCAAAATTATGAAGCGTATCATCGTGTATGGCAGCGGTATGATCGAGCTCTCTCCCAGCGTAATGCCGGTTTAAAGGGCGGTTATCCCAATGCGGTTTTAGAGAGTATTGAATTGGAGATGAGTGAGGCGGGTGAAGCGTTGAATCAATATCGCCGGCAATTTATCGAGGAGATCGCACCGCTTGCTACAGCGTTATTATCGCGGTTAGTGAGTAGTGAGATTGAGTGGCAGTTTCAGTATCAATCGGGCTTTACTGAAGGGATGTTACAGCAAGAATTAGCTGAATTGCGAGATCGGGATCGGCAGATGACCTTTACCCGTATAGGTCCGCATCGAGGGGATTTTACCCTTAAATGTGATGGGCGTATGGCGCATTATCATCTCTCCCGTGGACAGGTGAAGTTGGCAACGATTGCATTGATGCTCGCTCAAGTGAAGATGCATCAAGAGATTAGCCAATCTTCGACGATTCTCTTAATGGATGATTTAACAGCGGAGTTAGATCAAAAACGGCGGTTAATTCTGTTAGAGGAACTCCTTGCGCACAAGTCACAACTCTTCGTGACTTGCCTTGAAGCATCTGAGTTTCCGGAGCTCTCTGATTTAACGGTACAAAAGGGGATGATGACTTACCAACTTAATGACGGTCTTGCACAAAAAATGGTATAATGACAAGCTAATTTATGACCACATTGTTGATCAATTTCTGATCAATTGATGATCAACTTGAAGAGATTGTCGGTTATTACGCGACATTTTCTTCAAACTTTCCGATTTTAAATGCTTCTTTAGAATATTCTGAAGGTAAATTGTCTGAAGGTAAATTGAAGAAAACCGGTTGAATCCCGGCTCGTGCAATGTGTGTCTATTAATAGAATTAATCAGAATCAAAATGAATCAGAATTAAACAAGAGGTATTGTGAATGACAACTGAGAGTCAATCTCCAAGTATCAAAGTCCTACGTGGGCTTGACGCGGTTCGGAAACGCCCCGGAATGTATATTGGAGACACGGATGATGGAACCGGTCTGCATCATATGGTTTTTGAGGTGGTCGATAATGCCATAGATGAAGCTTTAGCAGGTCATTGTGATGATATCAGTGTGACCATTCACATGGATAACTCAATTACCGTGACCGATAATGGACGCGGGATTCCGGTAGAGATTCATCCTGAAGAGGGGGTTTCTTCTGCGCAGGTCGTGATGACGGTTCTGCATGCCGGCGGTAAGTTTGAAGATAATGCCATTTCTGGAGGCCTACATGGTGTTGGGGTTTCGGTGGTAAATGCGCTTTCAGAAAAGCTCAAACTCACGATTTATAAGCATGGTAAGATTCATGAGCAGGAGTACACCGGGGGAGAGCCTGATTACCCGCTTCGTGAAATTGGAGAGACCGATCAGCATGGAACGACGGTATATTTTAAACCAAGCAAAGAAGTCTTTACTGATACTACTTTTGAGTACGATATCCTCTATAAGCGCCTTCGGGAACTTGCTTTCTTAAATTCAGGGATTCGTATTACCTTTAAAGATGAACGTACTGATAAAGGCGAAGTCTTTGAATATGAAGGTGGGATTCGTGCCTATGTGGAATTAATTAATAAAAATCGCAATGAGATTCATCCCCATATCTTCTATTGTGATTGTCAAAAAGATAATATCAATGTAGAGATCGCTTTCCAATGGACCGATGGTTATCAAGAGAGTGTCTATTGTTATACCAATAATATCCCACAAAGCGATGGCGGTACCCATTTAGCCGGCTTTAGAGCGGCGATGACGCGGACGCTTAATCGCTATATGCAAGATGAAGGTTTATTAAAAAAACTGAAAGTGGCCACATCCGGCGATGATGCGCGGGAAGGTTTAACCGCGATTATCTCGGTTAAAATCCCGGGGCCTAAATTCTCTTCACAAACCAAAGAGAAACTCGTATCGAGTGAAGTGCGTCCTGTGGTTGATGGGGTATTAGCGGAACGCCTTGAGCAGTTTTTATTAGAGCATCCTGATGATGCCAAAGCGATTACCTCTAAGATTATTGATGCGGCGATGGCACGAGAAGCCGCACGCAAAGCTCGGGAGAATACTCGCCGGAAGAGCGCGCTTGATATCGCAGGACTTCCCGGTAAATTAGCGGATTGCCAAGAGAAAGACCCTGCACAATCGGAACTCTTTATCGTGGAAGGGGACTCGGCAGGCGGTTCTGCTAAGCAGGGCCGTAGCCGCAAATTCCAAGCGATTTTACCGCTTAAAGGAAAGATCCTGAATGTTGAGCGTGCCCGCTTTGATCGGATGATTGCCTCGGCAGAGATTGGCACTCTCATCACGGCGTTAGGCTGTGGTATTGGTCGTGATGAATTTAATCCTGATAAATTGCGGTATCATCGTATCGTGATTATGACCGATGCCGACGTGGATGGAGCGCATATTCGCACGCTGTTACTCACATTCTTCTATCGGCAGATGCGCGAACTTGTGGAACGTGGGCATATCTATATTGCACAGCCACCGCTCTATAAAGTAAAACGAGGCAAGCAAGAGACCTATATTAAGGATGATAATGAGTTAGCGCTCTACTTCCTCAATACCGCTCTTGAAAATGGGTCGATGCATCCCGGTGAAGATGCGCCGGCGCTCTCATCGGTAGTGATGGAGCGTTTAGCGAAGCAGTTGATGAAAGTTGAGCATATCATCAGCCGTATTAGTCACCGTCTACCTGAAGCGGTGCTCTACTATCTATTAGATCTACCGGCATTAACGGTGGAGATGCTCAATAGTGAAGCGGGGCAAACGTGGGCGCAGCAGTTAGAGGCATTATTACAGAGTGATACCTCAGAAGGTTCAGTCAACTATAGTGTCGCCGCGCAAACATCGGCAGGTACGATTACTATTACCGGCGAGCGTTACAAATTAGAAGATCACTATCTCATTGATGAGCGTTTTATTCACTCTAATGAATATCAAGAGATTGCGGCACTCTCTGAAGAGCTTCATAGCTTGATTCAACCCGGGGCATTTGTCCAACGAGGTGAACGCACATTGGCGATTGAGGGCTTTAAAGAGGGGCTTGATTGGCTCATTAATGAAGCGAAGAAAGGGCAGCAAGTGTCACGCTACAAAGGTTTAGGTGAGATGAATGCCGAGCAATTGTGGGAGACAACGATGGATCCTGAATCACGCCGATTACTGCAAGTGAAGGTAGAGGATGCCGTGAAAGCCGATGAAGTCTTTACGATGCTGATGGGGGATGAAGTCGAACCCCGCCGAGAATTTATCGAACAGAATGCCCAATTAGTGGGGAATTTAGATATCTAAAGAAGCTATTTAATTCGGATAGAGATTAAGTATATTTGATCTAATAACCACAAGATGCACATCATTGAGAGCTCTAGGTAAGCAATTTCCTAGAGCTTTTGTTTAAGCAGAATTATTTAAATCGGTGAAGTAGGAGATGCCAATGGCAACATTAAATCAGAGAAGTATCAAAGAGCGGATCTTTCATGCATTGCTTTTTGAAGGATTAGCCATTTTGCTGACAATTTTGATCGGTGTCTATATTCTGAATAAACCGGTAGCGTCGATGGGAATCTTATCGGTTCTGATTTCACTGACGGCACTTTTGTTAAATATTGTGTTTAATGCAATCTTTGATCGCTATTTCCCCTTTGTGGATGGGCAGCGCCCTGTGAAAATTCGTATTTTACAAGCAATGGGATTTGAGGGCTCATTAATCCTCTTCACCATCCCGATGATCGCTTTTTTTCTTCAGGTATCTCTTTGGGAAGCTTTTATGATAGAACTTGGATTTTTAATATTTTTTCTTTTCTATACATATAGTTACAACTGGTGCTATGATCAATTACGCCGATATCTCATCCAATCACGTTAAAAAAGCGCGCATAATATAGCCGTGAATGGGATTATTGATCTTGATTATTGTCAAAAATTGGCGTTGTTATTCTATTTTTTTACTTTTGTTAACTGTCGCCATAATTTGCTGAAATAGCTGCTATTTTCAGTTATTTCAATATTTGTTTTTGTAAGATTATAAATAATAATTATAATTTTGTTTTTTATATTATCAGCTATAGCGATAACTTGTATTATCAAAAGATTATCAAGAGCAATAACAGCTGTTTATTAATATGATAATGAAATTTAATCACGTTTAGCTACAAGAAGACTACAAGAAAAACCTGAAAAATTCACTAAATTTAAAGCGTTAACAGTTGTTCTCTTAGATATTAACGACTATTTATGAAATATTAAGTATAGATTATCTAATTTGTCCCGAGAGTTTATCAATTTATAACAAGAATAATATTTTTTTACAAAAAGCCTGTTACTATTTGATCAAGAAAATCTCTCTCAAATTCAAGGGACTTTAAAAAATGAACAGAATTTATAGTGTTGTTTGGAGTTATGCGAAGAAAACTTATGTGGTGGCTTCGGAGTTTGCGTCGCGGAAAAAAATCGCCGTGGGTGCATCTGGCCTTGCGATGACAACACTACTCTCATTAGCGGTTTCAATGTCACCACTCTTCGCGGAAGAGCTTTTGGTGCACGATATCTTGCAAGCTGAAAATCCAGCGCTATTAGCGGATGTTGCAGATACAGCAGATGTTACAGATACAGAAAATAGTCACGACACTCATCAAGGACAGGATTCTTCAGGCGAGCAGAAAGCTGAAGATAAAGCCCTCGAATTACGTCAAAATGAATTAGCGCTTGCCGCTTTAGGCATTATCGCACCTGCTGATGAGCCGGTATTAGAGGTACCATCAGTGATGTTGAATCGCGATAGTTTGCTGCGATATACAGAAGGTGGTGGTACGGCAACTGGTGCTGATGCTATTGCGATAGGGACTGGATCAAGTGCTAGTGGTATATACTCTATTGCTTTTGGTAAAGATGCAAAGGCGAATGCTGAATCCTCTATCGCACAGGGTACTGGTGCCACTGCAATCGGTAAAAATAGTATTGCGTTAGGCTCAGGTGCGCAATCTGGTTCGAGCGCAGGAACGGGTGTAGCTATAGGATATCAAGCTATAAGTACAGGCGGTGGAACTGTTGCAATTGGGGAGGAAGCAAGTGCTACAATAAACAATGGGACTGCATTTGGTTATAGCGCAAAAGCGCAGGGCGCAAACTCGGTTTCGCTAGGGGCTCTGTCTAGCGCAGTAGGTACGTATTCTCTTGCAATAGGTCCTGGTGCAAAAACAAGTAGTACATCTCGATCTGCTATAGCTGTTGGTGAAAATGCAACTGCGACAGGTGAATATTCTGTTGTGCTAGGCGTAAGCACAAATGCATCTGGTGCATCATCCATTGTGGTAGGTAATAGTGCAAATGCGGCTGGTGAATCGGCTATTGCTCTAGGAACCAATGCAATCGGATTTGGCGCAAATTCTATTGCTCAAGGTAGCGGTGCGGCTGCAACTGCTGAATCAGCTATCGCGCAGGGAGCTGGTGCGAATGCATTTGCCGCTGGTTCAATTGCTCTTGGTAAGTCTGCCAAGGCGGATGTTGCTGCTACATCCGCAATTGCATTGGGCGATGGCGCAAGTGCAACAGGGGCGAATAGTGTTGCGCTCGGCACAGGTTCGCAAGCTTTAGCAGATAATAGCTACGCATTAGGCGGGGCATCAGTCTCAGGTGCCAACACCTTTGTTTATGGTAAGCAGCTTGTTGGGCCTGTAACATTTGAAAATGGTCTCTTAATGGGACAGGGGAATAGTGGCATTGTATCGGCCGATGCAATGAGTCGTACAGATGCCTCAATCCTCTTTGGGAATAATAATCGACTTGCATCTGGATATGACGAGCAAGGTTCTAATGATACGGCAATTATTGGTATCGGTCACGATAATATTATCCGAGGAACCGGCTCGCTAGTATTTGGTCGTGGTAA
Source organism: Ignatzschineria larvae DSM 13226 (assembly GCF_038500265.1). Taxonomy (NCBI): domain Bacteria; kingdom Pseudomonadati; phylum Pseudomonadota; class Gammaproteobacteria; order Cardiobacteriales; family Ignatzschineriaceae; genus Ignatzschineria; species Ignatzschineria larvae. The sequence continues at coordinate 2,497,006 of NZ_CP150637.1, forward strand.
TACTTTTGGTGACTTAGATGATCCTAATAATAAAGCAGGAGGGCAAACCGGAGGTACTTTAGGTCCTACTAATGCAATGATTATTGGGAATAACTCTAGCGTTTCTCAATTGTCTTCTGGATCATTAATATTGGGTAACAACGTTGATATAAGCGCGACTAACGCCGTCGGTATTGGTAATGGTCTCTCTAAAATTCTTGGCAACAATTCAGTGACCATAGGGAATAATATTGAACAAACAGGGCAGAGCTCGGTTGCTATCGGCGATGGTGCTTATGCCGGTGAGAGAAGTATTGGGATCGGGAATACAGCCTATGCGTATGGTTTTGATACGATCGTAATGGGAACAGGTGCGGATTCCGTTGGGCAAGGTTCAAAGAATTCAATTGCCCTAGGGACAGCAGCAAAAGTGAATAATGTGGCAGGTGCGATCGCGATGGGGAACCAGAGCCTTGTCTCTGCTGCTGATTCTATGGCATTAGGTTCGAGCAGTAAGGCAACTGGAACAACATCAGTGGCGCTCGGTAATGCAAGTAGTGCCACTGGTGCGAATTCTGTGGCGCTCGGCGCAGGCAGTATTGCATCAGAAGCAAATGTCGTTGCCGTCGGTTCTAATGCATCTAATACTCGCAAAATCAAATGGGTCACTGAAGGGGAGATCTCTCAGACCTCGAAAGATGCGATCAACGGTTCTCAGCTCTACGGAACGAATAAATCTATTGTTGATTCCTTAGGTGGTGGGGCGACCTTAAATCCTAATGGCACAATCAAAGGGCCAAGCTATACGATTACAAATGCAGATGGCAATAAAACCACAGTTAATAATGTAGGTGATGCTTTAGAGAACATTGATGGAGCTGTTACTAACAATACGACAAATATCAATAATCTCACAACGACAGTCAACGGAGGTTTAACTTTCGCGGGGGATAGCGGAACGCCTCAAAATTTCAAACTAGGACAAACTGTATCGATTGTTGGTGGTGCAACGCTTGCGAATTTAACTGATGGCAATATCGGTGTCGTGGCTGAGGGTGGTAAGCTCAATATTAAACTTTCCAAAGATCTTGCGCTTGGCACAAATGGTTCTGTGAAATTTGGCAACACAGAATTAACAGAAACAGGGCTCACAATTAAGAATGGCCCAAGCGTGACGACATCTGGAATCAATGCGGGTAATCAAAAAATCACCAATGTGACAGCCGGAACGGAAGACGCTGATGCAGTGAATGTGAGTCAGTTGAAAGAAGTTGATCAAAAAGTGGCGGATAACACCTCGAGTATTAATGATCTGGGTGATCGCGTAACAATAAATGAAGGTAATATCTCAACGATAACCGGTGATGTTAATACCATTAAAAATGATGTGACCAATATCCAAGGTGATATTACAAATCTTGGTGATCGTGTAACGATAAATGAAGGCTTGAGTTCCAATTTCTAACGCAACAGTTAATGTTTCGTCATCTGAGTAGCTTCATATTCCTTGTGAAATAGTTCTGTAATAACTTCGATAGGCGATCTAAAATTAAAGCGTTTTCGAGGTCGACTATTGAGTGATAGCGCTATTTCATCAAGCTCTTCCTGACTATGAATAGAAAGATCTGTCCCTTTGGGCAAGTATTGTCGTATCAAACCATTGATATTCTCATTACTCCCTCTTTGCCAGGGGCTATGGGGATCACAAAAGTAGATAGCAACTCCCGTATTTTGCGTGATCTGAGCATGATAAGCCATTTCTTTCCCTCGATCATAGGTCATTGTTCGTGCAAATGTTAAAGGTACTCGATTGAGTGCTGCGCTAAACCCTATAACGGCAGAGGTTGCGGTTGCATCTTCCATTTTGATTAACATAACATAACCACTAGTGCGCTCAACTAATGTGCCGACAGCTGAAGCGTTGCCTTTTCCTTTGATCAAATCACCTTCCCAATGTCCAGGTGTTAAACGATCTTCAACTTCTGGAGGACGTAAGTGAATACTTACTAAATCAGGAATTTGCCCTCTTCTATCCACAGTTCCTTTTCGGGGTTTTCGTGTGGTACGTCCTTGCCTTAAACATTGGAGTAATTCTTTTTTTAATTGGCCAACGGGTAAAGCATACAAGGCATTGTAGATTGTTTCTTGGCAAACATAGTAACTAGAATTAGCCATCTTTTTAAGTACCCCGGATATTTGTTCAGGAGATAATTTAGCACGTAAACACTGTTCCACAAAACCAAATAAGACCGTTCCTGGCGTTAGTTTTTCATCAGGGGCGCATCTCTTTCTAGCTTGTAAATAGGCGTACTGTGCCTTTGTTGCAGCATAGTGATCTTTATCCTCAACTCTTTTTAACTCTCTGGAAATTGTCGAAGGCGATCGGTTTAGCTCTTTAGCAATGGTTCGAATACTTTTATTAAGTTGTATACCAACTTCAATATTGATCCGTTCATTAAGTGATAATCTTGAATAGTTCATGGCAACATTTTACTCCTTAAGTAAGTGTTGCGCTAGGAATTGGATTCCGCCAGGTAATATCACTAACCTTAAAACAGGTAAAGCCGGTCTTATTCAGGTCAAAGATGGTCAATTAGTTGTTGATAATACAATCGATGGCGCAGATAAAGCGACATTTAATATCAAGAATGCAGACGGTTCAGCTCGTAAATTAACCGGCGTTGCGCCTGGTGAAATTGATGCTAATTCAACAGATGCAATCAATGGTTCACAACTTAAAGCGACCAATGACCGCGTTGCGAAAAATGAAGAAAATATCACGAATATTCAAGGTGATGTCACGAATCTTGGTAATCGTGTCACGGAAAATACAACGAACATTACCAATGTCACCAATAAAATCAACGAAGGTTTAACGTTTGCTGGTGATGATGGTAGTAAAAAACATCAGTTAGGCGATACAGTGTCTATAGTCGGTGGTGCCAATAAGGATGCATTAACAGCGAACAATATCGGCGTAGTTGTTGATGAAAATGGCAAGCTCAACGTAAAACTTGCGAAAGATATCGATCTTGGTGCAGACGGTTCTATGAAAGCCGGCAATACGGTTGTAAATAATGATGGCGTAAAAGTGGGCGATAATGTCACATTAGGTGATACAGGCTTAACCATTAAAGATGGCCCAAGCATTACAACTGGCGGTATTGATGCTGGTAACAAAAAAATCACGAATGTTGCAGATGGTGAAGGCACTAATGATGCTGTAAACAAAGGTCAGTTAGATGCTGTTGATAATAAAGTTACTAACAATACAACGAATATTACTAATTTAGGGGATCGTGTAACGGTCAACGAAGGTGATATCAATAATCTTAAAAATGGCACAGCAGGTCTAGTAATCCTAGGCAATGCGCCGAATGAAATCGTCTTTAATAAAGACCTCGTTGGCGAACGCGATACCTTTAACATTAGTACGGTAGGCGATGATGGTAAAACTGTGACTCGTAAAATCACAGGTGTTACAGCAGGTGAAATTGGAAAAGATTCAACAGATGCGATTAATGGTTCACAGCTTTATGCTGGTAATAAAAACCTATCTGATGCGTTAATGGGAAATCATGGAACATTAAATGCCGATGGTACATTAAATAATCTTGATTTTGCAGATGCCGTTGGATCAGATACACCTATCACAAATGTTTACGATGGTTTAGATAGCTTGAATCAACGCATTACATCAGGTAAAGCAGGGCTTGTTCAGCTTTCTGATGATGGTACTAAGCTTGTTATTGATAATGCCAATGCTGGTAGTGCCACAGAATTCAACTTCGCAAATGGCGTCAATGATAAGGGTGAAACAGTTACTCGTAAATTAACCGGCGTTAGTGAAGGCTTAATTTCTGCCGAATCAAAAGATGCGATTAATGGATCGCAATTATTCGCCACAAATAAGAACGTCGCTCAAAATACTACGAATATTAACAACTTAGGCGATGCTCTTGGTGGTGGTGCGAAGGTTAATGAAGATGGTATCTGGACCGGACCAACTTATGACTTCGGTGAGGTTGATGAAGATGGTAACAATATCACTTACAACAATGTTGGTGATGCTTTAGGAAACCTTGATGGCCGTGTTGATGAAAATACGAAAAACATTACCAACGTTACGGATAAAGTGAACAAGGGACTCTTCTTTGAAGGGGATCAAGAGGGTGATAAAAATAACTTCCAGTTAGGTGATACGGTCAAGATTGTTGGCGGTGCAGATAAGGAAGGCTTAACTGCGGGTAATATTGGTGTCAACATTAATGAAGATGGTGATATTGCGGTTCAATTATCTAAAGATCTTAATTTAGCAGATAAAGATGGCAATGCAGGTTCTGTGAAAACAGGTGATACAGTTGTTGATAATAGTGGTGTAACTGTTAAAGATGCAGAAACAGGTGAATCTGCAACTTTAGGTAAAGATGGTCTAACGACTGTTGGCGCCGATGGTAAAGCGGGTCCAAGTATTACAACTGGCGGTATTGATGCCGGGGGTAAAACAATCACTAACGTTGCCGATGGTGTGAATGGTAAAGATGCTGTCAATAAGGATCAGTTAGATACTGTCAAAGACACTATTGAAGGTAATATCGATCAAGGCTTGAACTTTGCAGGTAATACTGAAGGAGCTCAGATCAATAAGAAACTAGGCGACACGTTGACAATCAAAGGTGGCTTAGGGGAAGGCGTTGACGCGAGTGATGAAAATCTTCGTGTTGATGTTGAAGATGGCAATCTTGTTGTGAAGATGGCCAATAAGTTAACGGGCTTAGAAGATATCCAAGTTGGTAAAGCTGACGCTGATGGCGAAGAAGGTGTTGATGGAAAAATTGGTGTTACCGGAAAAGATGGTTCATCAGTTGTGATCAATGGTGCCGATGGTTCAATTGGTTTAACCGGTCCGAAAGGTGAAGATGGTTCATCATCAAGCACGAATATCTCCTTTATCAATAATGGAAAACAGGGCTTAGATGGCACGCCGGGTGAAGATGGTGAAATCCGTATTGTCTACAAAGATAAAGATGGCAATGACCAGCAAATGGCGAACTTGAATGATGGTTTAGTTTTTGGTGGTGATAACGCAGATGTTGCGGTTAAACGTAAGTTAAATGAGCGTCTTGATATTCTTGGCGGTGCAACAAATGCAACTAGTGCGAAGAATATTGTGACCACTGCAGATGAAAATGGCTCAATCCAAATTGACCTTGCGAAAGATATCGATCTTGGTGCTGATGGTTCTGTGAAAACAGGTAATACCGTTATGAACAATGATGGTGTAACTGTTAAAGATGCTACAACCGGAGAATCTGCAACGTTAGGTAAAGATGGTTTAACGACTATTGGTGCCGATGGTAAAGCGGGTCCAAGTATTACAACTGGCGGTATTGATGCCGGGGGTAAAACAATCACTAACGTTGCCGATGGTGTGAATGGTAAAGATGCTGTCAATAAGGATCAGTTAGATACTGTCAAAGACACTATTGAAGGTAATATCGATCAAGGCTTGAACTTTGCAGGTAATACTGAAGGAGCTCAGATCAATAAGAAACTAGGCGACACGTTGACAATCAAAGGTGGCTTAGGGGAAGGCGTTGACGCGAGTGATGAAAATCTTCGTGTTGATGTTGAAGATGGCAATCTTGTTGTGAAGATGGCCAATAAGTTAACGGGCTTAGAAGATATCCAAGTTGGTAAAGCTGACGCTGATGGCGAAGAAGGTGTTGATGGAAAAATTGGTGTTACCGGAAAAGATGGTTCATCAGTTGTGATCAATGGTGCCGATGGTTCAATTGGTTTAACCGGTCCGAAAGGTGAAGATGGTTCATCATCAAGCACGAATATCTCCTTTATCAATAATGGAAAACAGGGCTTAGATGGCACGCCGGGTGAAGATGGTGAAATCCGTATTGTCTACAAAGATAAAGATGGCAATGACCAGCAAATGGCGAACTTGAATGATGGTTTAGTTTTTGGTGGCGATAACGCAGATGTTGCGGTTAAACGTAAGTTAAATCAGCGTCTTGATATTTTAGGCGGTGCAACAAATGCAACTAGTGCGAAGAATATTGTGACCACTGCAGATGAAAATGGCTCAATTCAAATTGACCTTGCGAAAGATATCGATCTTGGTGCTGATGGTTCTGTGAAAACAGGAAATACAGTTGTTGATAATAGTGGTGTAACTGTTAAAGATGCAGAAACAGGTGAATCTGCAACTTTAGGTAAAGATGGTCTAACGACTGTTGGCGCTGATGGCAAAGCAGGTCCAAGTGTTAAAGGAGATGGCATTGATGCCGGCGGTAAGGTTATTACTGACGTTGCCGATGGTGTGAATGGTAAAGATGCTGTCAACAAAGGCCAGTTAGATTCAGTTCAAGCTATTGCTGATAAAGGTTTAAGCTTTGCTGGAGATGATGGATCGGAACATAACTTCAAATTAGGTGAGACGGTTAATATCCTAGGAGGAGCAACAGAGTTAACGGACAATAATATTGGTGTTAATGTTAATAGCGATGGTGATATTGAGGTTAAACTAGCCAAAGATATCGATCTTGGTGCAGAGGGTTCATTAAAAACAGGCAATACGATTATTGATAATAATGGTTTAACAATTGTCAACGGTCCAAATGTCACAGTAGATGGCATTGATGCTGGTGATAAAATTATCAAAAATGTTGCAGATGGTTCTCTTGCAGAAGACTCCCAAGATGCTGTGAATGGTTCACAACTTTATAATACGAATAAAGTTATTTCTGATGGATTAATGGGTACAAATGGAGGGGGGATTCTGAACCCTGATGGAACATTGAAGTCACCGGATTTTTCAGAAGCTTTTGGTAAACAAGAAGGAACTATTACCAATGTCTATGATGGGTTTGATTATCTCAACAAAAATATCAATGGCGTTGTGAATGGTTCTAGCGGTCTTGTGATTCTTAACCCTAATAACAAGAATGAGATTATCTTTAACCAGGGTCTTGTTGGTGGGCGTGATACATTTAATGTTAGTAATGGTGTAGATGCTGATGGTGATCAAATCACAACTAAGATTACAGGTGTTACAGATGGTAAAATTCATCAAGATTCATCCGACGCAATTAATGGTTCTCAATTAGTAGATTCAAATATTAATATGGGTAATCATTTAGGTGGTGGCGCTGGATATCAAACAGATGCTAACGGTGAGTTTATCGTAGATCAAGATGGTAACCATATTTGGCAAGGGCCTACCTACACGTTAAAAGATGAGAATGGTCAAGGGGTTACTTATGATAATGTTGGGGATGCTTTAGGTAATTTGGATAATCGCGTAGATAAAAATACAGGTGATATCAAAAATCTAGATGATAGAGTAACCAATATTGAAGGTGATATTAAAAATGTTACCGGTGATGTAAGTAATATTACTGATGGTAAGGCAGGTATTATTCAAGTTGGTAAAGGTGATCAAACTGGGCAAGTAGTAATTGATGATGGTATTGCTAAAGGTGGTGATCTAAATATAGCTAAGGATAATGGTGCTGGAGATGACCGTAAACTTACCGGTGTAAAAGACGGTACAATCAGCAAAGACTCTTCCGACGCTATTAACGGTAGCCAGCTTTATAACACTAATGATGTCATGGCCAATATTATTGGGGGAGGGCTGACTCTTAATGAAGATGGATCTCTATCCTACCCGAATAATAAATTCCAAGTGAACGGTAATTCTTACAATAATATTGCGGAAGCGATTGAAGCTGTGGATCAAGGCCAACTCTTTAGAGTTGAAAAGGATAAAGAGGGTAATGTAACGCAAATTGGTATTAATAATAGTGGAGATGCGGGTAAGACAAATACCATTAGTTTTGCCAATGGCAGTGTCGCTCGTAAAGTCACAGGTGTTGCACCAGGTGAAATTAGTGCGACTTCGACCGATGCCATCAACGGTAGCCAGTTGCATGTTGTGAAAGAGGATATCAATAATATCAACTACACCTTAAATCACTACAATACTCGTATGAACAATATTGAGAAAACCGTTCATCAAAATCGTAAGATGGCAAGTGCCGGTATCGCCGGTGCGATGGCAATGAGTTCGATCCCGTATATTGAATACTCGAAATATTCATTCGGTATGGGGCTTGGCTATTATGACAATGAAAGTGCAGTGTCTCTAGGGGTTCAAGGTAAGTTGACCGATCGATCACGTTTTAGACTGCAAATGTCATATGACACACAGAATAAGATTGGTGTTGGTGTCGGTATTGCTTTTGAATGGTGATAGATAGCTATTATTAATTTTAAAACATAGAATAAGTGCCTAGGTAATCCAGTTGTAAACCTAGGCACTTTTTTATTTTGCATTCTTCGGAATTAAGATAGGAGATATTAAGCAGAACTTAAGAAACAGACACTACAATATCGCGTATGCTGAGGGGAGATTTTAGATGAAAATTTTATTGGTGGAAGATGATCGTTCGTTAGGAGATACCATTCAGAAATGGTTGCAGATGGATGGCTATGTGGTGGATTGGTTGACTAATGGCAATGATGCGAAGAATGTATTGATTGATACTTATGATTGTCTCTTACTTGATCGGGGTTTGCCCGGGTTGTCGGGGGATATGATTTTAAAGAATTTTCGCAGTCAAAAGAAAGCATTGCCGATTATTATGATTACTGCACGCGATAGTATTGCCGATCGTATCGAAGGACTCGATTTAGGGGCTGATGATTATCTTGTGAAGCCTTTTGATCTAGAGGAACTGTCGGCGCGGATTCGGGCAATCTCTCGGCGGATTAGTCAGCAGGTGGAAACGGTATTTGTGCATGAAGATATCACGCTCGATCCGGCGACTAAAGTGGTGCAGAAAGCGGGCGAATCAGTGACATTGACCGCTAAAGAGTATGCTGTGCTTCATACTTTAATGCAGTATCCTACCCGCACATTTACTAGAGAGGCCTTAGAAGATAAGCTCTATGCGTGGGGGAATGAGGTGGAGAGTAATGCCGTTGAGGTGCATATTCATCATTTACGTAAGAAGCTTGGCAATGGCTTTATTCGAACACGCCGCGGTTTAGGTTATACCTTAGTGGGATAATGAATAGTTGCAATAGGCAATATCCATACGAATATGCAGATTCAATATGAAGGTTTCAGATGAATCTCAATATTGAGTTTCAGTGAAATGAGTGAACGAGTTGAGGCAATATGGCGCGCAAAAAAGGCTTTGAAACAGTAGATCATGAGGGTAAATCAGGGAGGAAATCTCGCTTTCCCCAGTTTTTTTCGTGCCGGAGAAGTTACTCTCTACGAGGAACATTAATTACCAGTATTTTGCTCTCAACATTACTGCTTTGGGGAATGAGTCTCGCGATTACCACTTATGTGAGTTGGAATCAGACAAAAGATGTATTGGATGAAGCGCTAGTACGCTCAGCGCAGGTTTTATCGCAATTAGTAGATCGCGGACCACCGCCGGTGCGGGAACGGCCTGTGCGAGGAAAGGTCGATTTAGAAGATGATCGTTTCTATTTCCAGGTGATTAGTGAGGGGCGCGTGATTGCGAAAAGTAGCCGTGCGCCCAATTTTCCTTTTGTGCGCCGGTTTAAAGGGTATAAAGGCTTTGCGAATATTTCGGTTGCCGGCGATCCTTGGCGGGTTTTTGTACTGCCGAAACATCACTCCCCTTATGAGATTCAGGTAGGACATGCCATTGAGATGCGCCATGAATTCCTTGATGATTTAACGGAAGAGCTTGTTTTTTCAGGGTTAATTGCATTAATCACCTCTATTTTACTCAACGGGGTTTTAGTCTTTTGGGGGCTGAAACCCTTGACGGCTATTTCTACTCAACTCTCGCGATTATCGCCGAAAAACCTTAAACCGATTGAAGTTCGTACTCATGCGAAAGAGATTATTGCCATTGAAGAGTCGCTTAATATGTTATTAACCGATCTTGAAATTGCTCGGCAACATGAGCGGCAATTTACGGCAGATGCATCCCATGAATTACGCACGCCGTTAAGCGCGATTCAGATGAAATTACAATTGTTACAACGAGAAAAACCAGAACTTGCCGGCGCACTACAACCGCTGCAACAGGATATTCGCCGAGCAACTCATCTGATTGAACATCTCTTGATTTTAGCGAGACTAGATCCTTTAACATTAATGAGTGGCGAGCAATTGCCGATGAAGCCGGTCACAATATTACCGCTATTGACGGATGTGGAATCTCTTTTCACGCAATCCCTGACCGATAAAGCGATTCGGCTCACGCAAATAGATCAAATTCCGGAGAATGTAGCGCCGGCGGTGATGGGGAATGAGGATCTACTGTTAGTCGCCATCAAAAATGTAATAGGGAATGCGGTCAAATATGCGCCTAGAGGTGCGGATATTACCATAACCTTGTCGCAAGAACTGCGGGAATCGAAGGCTTATTTAGCGATTACCATTTTAGATAATGGTGCCGGAGTCGATGCTGAGGCGCTCTCCCGTTTAACACAGCGCTTTTATCGAGTATTAGGAACAGAAGAGACAGGAAGCGGTTTAGGTTTATCGATTGTGAAGAAGATTGTTGAACTTCATCAAGGAAGCTTGCGTTTGCGTTCTCGGCCAGACGTAGATGGTTTTGAAGTGACGCTTTATCTGCCGTTATTATTACAAGAGTAAAAGGGCAAATAAATTTATCTTATCTTATCGCTATCTTTTTGTTATGAAAGGGTAAACTTGCCCGATTTTCAATCGATTCATAAAATGAAAAGGTGGATTAACTATTTGATTTGAAAAATTAATATTTATTTTCTCACTTAAGATAGCGTTAAGGTTAGCCTGTTCTAATAGGATCATAGAAACAGATCTTTCTAATTACAACAAGGAGAATTAGAGAATGCGTAAGTTAATTTTATCAGCCGCTTTAATGTCAATCACTGCAGTCGCTTCAGCACAATTTGTAGCGCCTGCGGATGCACCTAAGCCTGTAGCACCAGAGCATCAGATGGAAAAAGGGCAACCTGAAGCACCGAAAGGAGAGCTAGGAAAGCCAGATCCAAGAAAACCTGAAGGGTCTAGAGCTGATGGCTCAAGAGGTGAAGGTCCTAGAGCTAATGGCCCAAGAGGTGAAGGCCCTAGAGCTGATGGCCCAAGAGGTGAAGGTCCTAGAGCTAATGGCCCAAGAGGTGAGCATCGTAAACATGAAGGGCCCAAAGGCGAACATCGTAAACACGATGGTCCAAAAGGTGAGCGTCGTAAACACGAAGGGTCAAAAGGCGAACATCGTAAACACGAAGCCCCCAAAGGTGAGCGTCGTAAACACGAAGGACCAAAAGGTGCACTTCCAAAACATGATGCATCAAAACCAGAAGCGCCTAAGCCGGTTGCCGCTTAGTTGGGCCGATATTTTTTAAGTAGTATAGTAATTCAATCCACTATTTCAAGGAGAAATAAGATATGCGTAAATTGATTTTAGCAGCAACATTAGTCACAACTTGTGCTTTGGGTTCATCAGTGGCATTTGCCCAATTTTCAGGTCCATCATCAGCAGGCGGTTTTATCGATAAAAATGCACCTGCGGTGAATACTACTGGACAAGTGATTTCAGTGAAAGATGCGATTACACTTCGTGATGATAGCAAAGTAGTATTAGAAGGGAAGATTGTAGAGCAAGTGGGTAAAGAGAAATACCGCTTTAAGGATGCTTCGGGTGAAGTGATTGTTGAGATTGATAATGATGATTGGAAGGGTATTCAAGTAACCCCTCAAGATACCGTTTTAATCTATGGTGAAGTTGATCATCATCGTCATCGCCCAACGGATATCGATGTTGATCATATTATGTTAAAGCCATAATCATGACAGATTGGTAATGAGAGCGACCCTGAAACAAGTGAGTAGTGGATATCTTAAAATCTGATTTTAGATTGTCATCTTAGATTGGTAATCTCCACTTAATTTCTACTACAGATTGTACGAGGATAGGTTGTCACAAATCGCTCAAAATTAAAATCCTAAACTGTCATTAGGCAGTTTAGGATTTTTTATATTGTGAGATCATTCAAATTCAATAGTCAGTCTATTTCATTTTCAAAATCCGTAAACTATTACCAATGACAATGAGACTTGCGCCTACATCGGCAAAAACAGCCGCCCACATGCTCTCATAGCCAAAGAGTATCGCGAGGAAGAAGATCGCTTTTATGCCTAATGCGATCAAGATATTTTGCTGAATAAGTTGCAATGTTTTGCGTGAAACAGTCAAGAAATAGGGTAATTTTGCAAGATCATCATCCATAATGGCCACATTCGCGGTCTCAATGGAGATATCGCTGCCAATGACACCCATTGCAAAGCCGATATCCGCTTGTGCTAAGGCCGGTGCATCATTAATCCCATCACCGATCATGCCTACCACCGGCGTTCTCTTAGAGAATCGCGATATCGTAGACGTCGATTGTTGGGCTGCGGTCAAGCAGGCAAGCTTATCTTCTGGCAATAGCGCACCATGCGCCTCATTAATGCCAATTTTTTCAGCGACTTGATTGACCGCCCCTTGATGATCGCCGGAGAGGAGAATCGGGGTAATCCCCATCGATTGGAGTGTTTGAATCACGCTTTCGGCATTCTCTTTCACAGGATCTGTCACCGCAAAGATCGCGCGGATGTGACCATCGATGGCAAAGAGCGATAAGCTTGCGCCGAGAGATTCAATGGCTTGTAGCTTCTCTTCTGCCGGTGTGAGTTGAATATTATTAGCAACCATCATAGCTCGATTACCGAGTAGAATCTGATGACCTTGCCATTGGCCTTTCGTTCCATGACCGGCAACCGCCGTAAATTTCGCTATTTCAACGACTTGGGATAGGTTCATAGTCGCTGTATTTTCATTTTTCTGCACCGTTTGACTGCCGGTGACAATCGCTTTTGAGATCGGGTGATCAGAACGCGCGGCAAGACTCACCGCTAATTGTGTAATGAGTGTTTTATCCTCGATCTCTTCGGCATTTGAGGAGGTACTCGGTAATGAATTATTGGGTAATTCTACATAGAAGATCTCATCGAGTACTGGTTTTCCCATAGTAAGAGTACCAGTTTTATCAAAGGCAAGATGGGTTAAGTGTGCTCCTTTTTCGATAAACTCCCCGCCTTTTACTAAAATACCATGTCGTGCTAGCTGAGTTAAGGCACTGACAATGGCGACCGGCGTTGAGATCACAAGCGCACAAGGGCAGGCAATGATTAATACCACTAAGGCTTTATAGATCGACTCAAACCAAGAGGCGCCGAAGAGTGGCGAGAATAGCGCAATGGCGATGGCGATTAAAAAGACAATCGGCGTATAAATGGCGGCAAATCGATCGATAAATCGTTGTACCGGCGCTTTCTTCACTTGTGCTGCTTCAATGGTTTGAATAATCTTTGCAAGGGTCGAGTTTTCTGATGTGGAGCTTGTGCGATAATCGATCTCTCCTTGCAGATTAATACTGCCGGCATACACAGGAGAACCCACAGACTTATCCACAGGCATACTTTCGCCGGTAATTGCCGATTCATCTAAACTTGAATGACCGCGAGTGATGGTACCATCAAGAGGCAGGCGCTCACCGGGGGCAATGCGGAGTAAGCTCCCTTGTGGAATAGTATCTACTTGCATGATTTGCAGCCCTGATTCGGTTATGACATTCGCTTCATCGGGTGCAAGTTTGAGTAACTTTTCCACAGCATTTTGTGCTTTGGTAAGGGATTTGGCTTCAATTAATTCCGATAGCGTAAAGAGGAAAATTACCATTGCCGCCTCAGGGAAAACCCCTAAGAGAAAAGCACCGGTCACCGCAACGCTCATTAAGGCATTAATATTGAGGGTACGATTTTTGAGCGCAATCCAACCTTTTTTATAAGTGGTTAATCCCACAAGGGCGATGGTGAGCAGTGCAAAAATGGCACTAATCCAAGCGCTACCGCCAGCTAACTCAATGATTTCAGAAATTAGCGCCGATACGCCGGCAAGGATTAATCGCGGTGTTTCATAACGTTCATAGAAGGCGCGTGGCGCATCAAGATGATCTCGTTTGCCTGCTTCGATGAGTTGTGGCGTCATATTGAGCGTCTTGATCTTTGCGATCATCGCTTCGAGATCTCCTTTGTGGATAAGATAGAGTTCGCGTTTGAGGTAATTAAAGCGAAGTTCTGCCACATCGGGATGATCGGCTAGAACCCGTTCGATCAATTTCGATTCCATCGGGCAATCCATCTCTTGAATATAGAGAATATCTTGTCGGTATCCTGCAGGTATATCAGTGCTAGGTGTGACATTCTCTTCAGATGTATTTGAACAACAGCTTTGCATCGTGACTTCATCATAATGATGATCGCTATGCTCATGCTCATGCTCATGCTCATGCTCATGCTCATGTGTTGTGATCGCTTGTTCAGTCGTTTGATCGGTGCAGCCACAATGTTTTTTGTTCTCTTTTATGTGCTCTGTCATAGGAATCCTTTGTAGTGATGGAATCTCTATCTATTCCTTAAAAATGGCGGAATATCGATGAATAAGGTTTGCTTTCATACTATTAAACACTCTATAGTAACTACAGGGTCAAGTATTCTATGAAGGATTCATTAATCCATTGCTTGAGATGTTTTATTAGGCGCGAAAGAGGGGGCAAATATGCAACAACAAAGTTATAAAATCGGTGAGCTTGCGACTTTAAGTCGAGTGCCGGTAGAGACGATTCGTTATTATGAAAAAGAGGGATTATTAGCTGAACCAGAGCGAGCTGAGAATAATTACCGTATCTATCGCCCGGCCCATCTCCAGCGTTTACGTCTGATTCGGAATTGTCGAGCCTTTGATATGAGTTTAGAGGAGATTCGGCAAATTATTGAAGCGACAGAAGCAGCGGGGGATTGTCTACCGATTAATGAGATTATTCAGAAGCATCTTGATCATATTGAACAGCGGATTTCGGAATTAACGCTACTTCGCACAGAACTCGGTAAAATCCAAGCCCGTTGCCAACAGGATCACAGTGCCGATCACTGTTCCATTATTGATGAGATCCATCAGCTCAATCCTGAAATGCAGAAGAATCCGACCCATCTCTCATAATAAGGGGTTATTTATAGTGCTATTAAATATAGTAAATTTGGTTTAAGAAAAATAGTTTGTAAGCCGCTAGTACGGGATTTTAAAAGAACCTAAAAGCGTACTAAACAACACTTGCAAGATGCCGGATAGAACAGATTCCTTGCCTCGATCAGCTGATGCGCCGGCATTTAAATAAGCGTTATTGTATCCCCTCAAACCAACGATTCTGTCTTGAGAGATGATAGGTTAAATAACCCATAATGACCCCTCTTAGTGCCATAAAGAGCAGGAATGTTATCCATAAGCCGTCATTACCAAATGTGGCAAGCAGATACCCTATCGGCAGCGCAAGAATAAAAGCAAGCAGCATACCATTTCGCATTTCTCGAGCCTTCGTTGCGCCGATAAAGAGGCCATCTAGTAGATAACTCCAAACGCTAATTAAGGGTAAGAGTGTGAGATAAGGCATCAGCGGATAAGCGGTTTCTCGCACCGCCGAAATATCGGAAATAAGATCGATAAAGTAATGCCCGAAAATGCCAAAGAAGAGCAAAAAGAGTAGCGCTACTAGAAAAGCCCAACTGCCGGCGACTAACATCACATTTTGTAGTAACGTATTATTCTGCTCGCCCACGGCTTTACCGGTTAAAGCTTCGATAGCGTGGGCAAAACCATCGAGTAGGTAAGAGATCAGCAATAATCCATTGAGGATAATCATATTCGCAGCTACGATATCGCCCCCTAATCGAGATCCCTGAATTGTGACTAAGAAAAAGGCAAATTGTAGAATGACACTTCGGATAAATATATCCCGATTGACAAAAATAAGCGGTCGCCAATTGTGCCAATATTGTAAGGGGGCAATACGCCATTGACCCATAATGGATTTGAGCATTTTCGGAAGAAAACAGAAGGCTGTGATAACACCGAGCCATTCTGCTAATACGGCTGCTTTTGCTACGCCGGTAATCCCCATCTCAAAATGAAGGACAAAGAGCAGGGAGAAGAGAATATTACTGATATTGGTGGCTAATAAGATATAAAGTGGCACTCGAGCATTTTGCATTCCTAAAAACCAACCAATGAGCGCAAAATTGAGAAGTGCCGCCGGTAAGCCGAACAGCCGAATATTTAAAAATTGGGAGGCATTATCGAGTAATGCTGGAGATAGCTGCATTAAATGAAATGCGAGGGTTGTAATCGGTGAAGCGAATAAAAGCAGAATCCCGGCAAAAAGGAGCGCAAGCAAGAGCCCTTGTAGGAGAATCTGCCGAATATGATTGCCATTTTCTTGACCAACCGCTTGAGCGGTAAAACCTGTAGTTCCCATCCGCAGAAAATTAAAGATTGCGACAAGGAAGAGATAAAGGCTACTAGCAATGCCAACGCTCGCCATCATTTCGGCGTTATGAAGATGCCCAACGATCATCGTATCAACCGTCCCGACTAAAGGGACAGAGATATTTGAGAGAATCATCGGCAGCGTCAAAGCCCATACTTGTTGATGGATAGAGCGTTGTTGCCAAGCATCTTTAAAACGTGTTAGAAGTGTCGTCATTGAGGTAGGATTGTTCTACTTGTATAAAATTTAATCAGTTTTTTTGGATTTTCACCTTGAATTTAGCCGAGTGATCCCCATTAATAAGAGCGTAACAGAAGATCCCAGTCAGTTGGATATTGTAAGTAAAATCTCTTGATTATTCTCTATTTTCAATAAGATAAATAGATAGTAATCAGTGGAGGTTGGACCCCTGCATATCGCTGACAGGGTAACATAATAAATGCAAATATTAGATTAACGATCTTTTAAATGAGGAACAAACTATGAAATTACGTCCTTTACATGACAGAGTGATTATCAAACGTGAAGAAGAAGAGCTTAAAACAGCGGGCGGTATCGTGCTTCCAGGCACCGCTGCAGAGAAACCTTCACGCGGTGAAGTGATTGCTGTTGGAACTGGCAAAGTGTTAACCAATGGTGAAGTGAAAGCTTTAGATGTCAAAGTAGGCGATAAAGTTCTATTCGGTAAGTTCTCTGGTTCTGAAGTAGAAGTCGCTGGTGAGAAATTACTCGTGATGCGTGAAGATGAAGTGATGGCTGTGATAGAAGCATAATCAGAGCATAGTTAAACGATTAATCAAAAACGATCAATCAAAAAACGATTTTAAGATTTTCAGAATTCATTCAAGATAAAAGGAATAATAGATATGGCTAAAGAAGTTCGTTTTGGCGAAGATGCGCGTAAAAGAATGGTTGCGGGTGTTAATATTTTAGCAAACGCAGTAAAAGTTACTTTAGGTCCTAAAGGCCGTAACGTTGTATTAGATAAAAGCTTTGGCGCACCGGTTGTGACTAAAGATGGTGTTTCTGTTGCGCGTGAAATCGAGCTTGAAGATAAGTTCGAAAATATGGGTGCACAAATGGTGCGTGAAGTATCTTCAAAAACTGCAGATACAGCAGGTGATGGTACAACAACGGCAACTGTTTTAGCACAAGCAATCGTGCGTGAAGGTATGAAATCAGTCGCTGCGGGTATGAACCCAATGGATATCAAACGTGGTATCGATAAAGCGGTTGCGGCAGCAGTTGAAGAGCTTCGTAATATCTCTAAACCATGTGCAGATGATAAATCGATCGCACAAGTAGGGACTATCTCTGCAAACTCTGATAAAGAGATTGGTGAGATCATTGCAGAAGCGATGAGAAAAGTAGGGAAAGAAGGCGTAATCACTGTGGAAGAAGGTTCAGGTTTAGAGAACTCTTTAGAAACAGTAGAAGGTATGCAATTTGACCGCGGTTACCTCTCTCCATATTTCATCAACAACCAAGAATCAATGGCGGCTGAATTAGAAGACCCATTCATTCTTCTTTGCGATAAGAAAATCGGTAACATTCGTGAGATGATCACTGTGTTAGAAGAAGTGGCAAAAGCAGGTCGCCCACTTCTGATCATCGCTGAAGATGTTGAAGGTGAAGCACTTGCAACTCTCGTGATCAACAATATGCGTGGTATCGTGAAAGTCGCTGCGGTAAAAGCGCCTGGTTTTGGTGATCGTCGTAAAGCAATGCTTGAAGATATCGCAATCTTAACAGGCGGTACGGTAATCTCTGAAGAGATCGGCATGAGCCTTGAAAAAGCAACTGTTAATGATCTTGGTATCGCAAAGCGTGTTGTTGTGGATAAAGAGACTACAACAATCGTAGATGGTAACGGCGATAAAAGTGCGATCGAAGCGCGTGTTGCTCAAATTCAGCAACAAATGAATGAAGCAACTTCAGAGTATGACAAAGAGAAACTGCAAGAGCGCGTTGCGAAATTAGCAGGCGGTGTTGCAGTGATCCAAGTGGGTGCGGCGACTGAAGTTGAGATGAAAGAGAAGAAAATGCGTGTTGAAGATGCGCTTCATGCAACTCGTGCAGCCGTTGAAGAAGGTATCGTCCCTGGCGGTGGTGTTGCATTAGTCCGTGCATTAACCCGTATTGCTGATCTTAAAGGCGATAACGAAGAGCAAGATGCAGGTATTCGTGTTGCCCTTCGTGCAATGGAAGAGCCATTACGCCAAATCGTCGCAAATGCTGGTGAACCTGCGGATGTTGTGTTGAATGCCGTAAAAGAAGGAAAAGAAGATGCCTTTGGTTACAATGCAGCAACAGGCGAATATGGGGATATGGTTGAAATGGGTATCTTAGATCCAACTAAAGTCACTCGTTCAGCGATCCAAAATGCAGCATCAGTGGCTTCACTTATCATTACAACTGAGTGCATGATTGCTGACCTTCCTGCGAAAGAAGGCGGTATGCCTGATATGGGCGGCATGGGTGGAATGGGCGGTATGCCTGGTATGATGTAATCATTATTCAATCAGAATGATGGTGGTCGGAGTGTAAAAGCTCATACCTAAAAGTCCATACATAAAAAGCAATATAAACGGAGAAGAGCGTCGATTATTCGGCGCTCTTTTTTTTGTGATCTATTTTTGTGATCTATTTTTTATTCTTTCCAGTGATGAAGTTGATTGTCTAAGTTGTGCTTAATAGAATCTGATTCTCGGCGGGAGGGAATGCTTGCAATTCCAGTCCTATCGTGCGCCCGCAGTAAGGCGATCTTGCCCTATTTCGACCGTGAAATTGCCCACTTGCCGGCGAATCAGCTGATCGAGGCGAGGAAACAGTTCTATCCGGCATCTTGCAAGTGTTGTTTAGTACGGTTTTATTTTCTTTTAAAACTCTACAATAGCTGTTTAAAAACCACATTTCTTAAAACAAATTTATTATAGTGATAAAAAGCGCAATATCATCACAATATTGCGCTTTTACTTTGGTATCTAGCGTATTAGATATTATTGCTTAATGGTATAACAAGGGATATATTCGCTTCCCGGTAATTTCATCCGTTGCTGAGTTACGAAATCTTGTAGTAGAACATCCATTAACTGCATCAATTCAGGATCACCGTGAAGTTCATAAGGCCCTTTTTCAGCAATTTCACGAACGCCAAACTCTTTCACATTACCGGCCACGATTCCTGAAAAGGCTTTGCGTAAGTTGGCAGCTAATTTATCTTTTGGTTGATTAAGGCTTAAATCTAGGGCAGCCATATTGTCATGGGTAGGAATAAAGGGTTGTTGGAAATCTTCAGGGATTTTTAGTAACCAATTGAAGCAGTAAGAATCCCCGCGCTGTTGTCGGCAGGTTTTCACCTCCATCATCCCTTTTTTCATCTTTTTCGCCACCGCTTCTGGATCATCGATAATGATATCGTAAAGTCCTTGGGCTTCTTCGCCGAGGGTTTTGCCAATAAAAGTATCGAGTGTTCTGAAGTAAGCTTCGCTCTCTTTGGGGCCGGTTAAAACGAGCGGTAAGCAGATCTCTCTATTTTCAGGAAGTAACAATAATCCTAAAATATAGAGAAGCTCCTCCGCAGTCCCTACACCGCCAGGGAAGATAATAATACCGTGACCTAAACGGATAAAGGCTTCTAAGCGTTTCTCAATGTCGGACATGACAATTAATTCATTGACCAATGGATTAGGGGGCTCTGCTGCAATGATAGAGTTTTCGGTAATGCCAATAAACCGACTATCTTTATTCGATTGTCTGGCATGCCCTACCGCAGCGCCGCGCATCGGTGCTTCCATTGCGCCAGGGCCACAACCGGTACAGATGTTTAAATGGCGAACGCCGAGCGATTGCCCAACAGCATAGCCATATTCATATTCCACCTCATTAATCGAATGGCCGCCCCAACAGACGATAATATTGGGATCTAAATCTGTGCGAAGGGCATTGGCATTGCGCAGGATCGCAAAGACAAAATCGGTGGTGAGGGAATTCCGTGTTTCGTGGGGAATTTCAATAAAATCGCCATCATTCTTTTTGTATGAATGGTAGAGATCTGAAATAGAGCGAATAAAGAGGGTATCTCTTAGAACAGAGAAGAGATTACGACGAATCACATCGGTTAATTTACCATCAACAAAGACATTTTCAGGGGGATTAAAGAGTCGTAATTTAATACCCCGCTCGGTACGAATGAGCTCAATGTCGTAGTCTTGGTATTTGTTAAAAATCACATTCGCATCATCTGTTTGGCTTCCGGTATTAAGGACAGCAAGGGTGCAGTTTCTAAAAAGGGGATAAAGATCACCTTTTGCTGTTTTTTTTAAAATCGCACTTTCTGCATGAGAGATAAGATCCATCGATCCTCTCGGCGGATAAATATCAAAATGAATCCGATTAGGCATAAATAAAGGCTCCTTTTAGGAATGGGTAACTAATGGAATTTATCCTTATTATTCTAACAGATCCCTAAACATTCAGGGGAAGGATGCTTTTATCAATCGTGCATTATTGCGGATAAAAACATTAGGCACTAAACATTAAAAAGCGCGCGGAGATAACTCGGCAATGAACGAAGTAAGAGGTGGAGTTGCTGTAGTAATAGCCGTTCTATCGCCGCCTCATTCATTGAATAATGGTCTTGTCGTGAGGATTGTGACGCCTGAAGTTGTTCAGAGAGCAGTATTTTGAGCTCACTATATCGCATTTTACTGAATTGTTTGCTTTGAAGGCTATGGATAATAAAATCGGTTACTTGATCTAAAGCTGTAAGTATTCTAGGCGATTGAATTTGATTGCGATGTGCACCTAATGCTGAGAGGTAGCCGAGAAAGGTGCTATTGAGGCAGAGGTTATGGAAGAGTATCTCTTTGGCTTCGCTATTCTGTTGTTTAGTATCACTCAGCGCCGAGAAGAGTAGGGACAGTTCACTATCAGCATCATTGGCTCGCATTCGACTTGTGATATAGGCGAGGTTATCACTACGGCCTTGATGATATTGTGTTCGAATTTCAGCAAGATATTCACAATTAGCATTTGCCGCTTTTGAGTAGCTTGCCGGTACATTATAGTAACGCCAATCAGGGAGAATAACGTGGGAAGCAATCCAAGCAATAGCACAGCCAATTAAGGTATCGATGAGCCGTTCAGGTGCAATAAAACCATAATCATTGAGGTTAAAGCCGATCAAAATCATAATGGTAATGAGTGCGGTAGCGAAAGAGTAACGCACTGCACTGAGGGCGAAAAAGAGCGTACCGCTGGCGATGACGACTAAAGCTTGGAGTGGGATAGAGGGAGAGAGCTCTAGAAATAAAATGGTAATCACAACGCCGGCAATAGTACCTGATAAGCGTTTTAGAATACGGGTTTTAGTAGCACTATAATTAGGCTGACAGACAAAAATAGCCGTCAGCACAATCCAGAAAATCCGTGTTGTCATCGGTGTATCCGGGAATAGATATTGATGAATGCCGGTTCCTAGTAGAATGATTAAGTAACCCACACCCATCACAAATCCCATGCGAATGGCATGACGATAGATCTCTGACTCCGGCGTTAAGTGCATTTTTAATCGTTCAATCACCGCTTTGAAACGATTTTTCCAAGAAAGTTGCGCTGTTTTTCCCGGTAGAAGGAGCGCTAGATTATGACGCAAGTCTTCTAGTTGGTGAGAATTAAGGGCATTCTGTTTCTCTACATTCGTGGTACTCTGTAATTTAGAGAGTAGAAGATTAATCTGCGCGAGGTTGTGAAGTAGATGCCGCAGTGTATCGATCTCTTGATCTTCCCCTTTATTAGCGGTTTCTAGTTGGGTAATGGTCTCTTCAAGTCGAAGGGTTAGGCGTGCAAGATAATTAGAGTAACGATAATTTTGATATTCAGTGAGGGTCATCGCAATCGTACGCGCTTCACTGCCTTGTTGCATCATAAGACGTTGAAATCTAAAAAGAAGGTCGCTATAACGGAATTTTTCATGCAGTAAAAGATAATCCACATGTACTGAAGAGGCTCGTTCATAGAGAGATTGAGCGGTTAGATAAGCATTTAGAAGTTCGGGAAATAGTTTTGTATCTGCATCGCGCTGTAACCTAAGCCGGCGCATGATGACCTCTCTTGTCTGATTTAACCGCATCGTCAGTTGTTTACCGGCAATGGAGAGTTTTAACTTTAATGATTCAATGCTCTCTACTTCATCAGGGTCAAAAAAACGCGCTTTGAGCTCTAAAAAAGCCGCTAATTCCCGATAACAATGTGCTAAAGAATCGGTGACAGGGCGTGCAGGCCAAATAAAGTGAAAGGGGAGGGAGATGAGATGAAACCAGAGTGCCCCACTTAAGAGCATTAAGGGTTGCAGATACCAAGCACGCTCCACATCAAAGGTGAGCATCGCATAGACGGAAATGACTAAAGTCCCAAAAGCTAAGGTTGCAAACCGCTCCCCGAGCGCTCTGAACATCATGAGTAGTGTTGTTCCAAATGCACAGAGTAGAAAAAATAAGACCGGGTGCGGCATTAAAATTTCTACTAGGACAGAGGCAATAAAAAAGAGGAGTAAGATTAAACCGATATTTTTAATGCGATTTTTAATGTGATCATCAAGGTCGGTTAATGCTGCCGCGACAGCGCCTAAAATAGGGGGAAGTTGGAGTGAGCCGGTTATTGTCATTGGGATAATCACAACGCCGCTCATGACGATAAAGATCTTAAGGCAGTAGAAGAAGATATTGTTATAAAATGCGCGAGTCAACGGATAGAGTGAGAGCATTAAAATCCCCTAATAATGAGCCGATGAAGATCTTTAGTTTATCATTATCTGTGTTCAAATGTGAGCTTCTTTCCCGGCATGATATAGTGATCAAGCGGGATATCTCCTTGATAGCGATCACTGATTGTAGCAATAGGTGTAAAGAATCCCACACCGATCTTAACGACCTGTGGGAATTCTTGAAAAAACTGATCATAAAACCCACCACCATAGCCCACACGATAACCCGCTTCATCACAGACTAATAAGGGCGTTAATACCCAGTCAATATGGGATATTTCATCGATTGATGCTGGCGGGTGATGGAGAGCAGGCTCTGGAATCTGCCAACGATTCAAAACTAAATCGGTATCCTTTGTGAAGTGAATATGTTCAAGGCTTTTACCGTGAATACGAGGAATATAGAGTCGATCCCCTCGCGCCCATAAGGTAGCTAATAGTAGTTGTAAATTGACTTCTCCGGCACCTTGCATAGGTAGAAATAGATGAATATTTATCGGCTTTTCCGGCAACATCTTAAGAACTTTCGCGCAAATGAGTGCAGAATATTGATTCTGCATCTCTTCTGACAAGCCTTGGCGCAGCCTCTTATAGTGCGTTCTGAGAGATTTTTTATGATTGTTGATTAAGGTATTTGTCATAATTTGCGTGATTACGATATGGGTTATGGATAATCATAAGATTGATAGCAAAAAGCCAAGCATCAAATCAGACACTTGGCATCTATTACTCTATAACTGGTTCCATCGATAATAGACCAATCAATAATAGTTCAATCATTAGAATGGAATATCATCGTCCATTAATGGATTGTCGAAATCAGACATGCTGTTATTCGCCGTTGCTTGTTGCTTAGGGGGATTAAAGGGTGCTGAACCACCTTGATTTTGTTGTGGTGCTTGCCCTTGATTGCGAGGAGGCGCTTGGTTGTAATGATCTTGCGCCGGCGCTTGGTTCATGTTTTGGTAACCCGCGGAAGGTGCCATCGCATCATTATTGTAGTTGCCGCCACCGCCACTGTTACCACCGAGCATCTGCATTTCGGTCGCATTAATATCGGTTGAATAACGCTCAACACCTTGTTTATCTGTGTATTTACTTGTGCGCAGTGAGCCTTCTACATAAACTTGTGAACCCTTTTTAAGGTATTGACCGGCAATCTCTGCCAATCTTCCGAAAAACACCACACGATGCCATTCAGTGCGTTCTTGTTGTTGTCCTGTATTGCGATCTTTCCAACTTTCACTAGTGGCAATAGAGATAGTCGTAACGGCGCTACCGCTCGCTGTGTAACGAACATCCGGATCATTCCCCAAACGTCCAACAAGAATAACCTTATTAATTCCTCGTGACATATTTAAACCTTTAATTTGTAATAACTTAATCGGAGAGTTATCGATACTATACGCTATTTTGAAAGGGAATTCAGCGATGAATTATGAGTGATGATCATCGAATGATTTCTGCGTATTTCGATAGTTTATATTGTAAATAATAGGGCATTGTGCCGGAAAATGGTAATCAACAATGCAGTTTATTAAGGTTTAACTTCGATAAACTTGATCTGTTGATCATCTAAATGGCGTTTTACTTCTGCTAATGTTTTAGGCGTAAAAGGCCCAATTTGTACTCGGTAAGTGGTTTTACCATTGACCGTTGCTTTTTGAATAGTGGGCTTATAGCCCATTGTTTCTAATTGCGACTTATGAATATTCGCTTCAAAAGTAGAAGAGAAACTCCCTGTTTGCAACTTCTTCTTGATCTCATTGCTAGCAGGCGGAGGGACTGGTTTATCTAATTCAGATTGAGAGAGCAGTTCGAGCGCTAACTCATTTTTAATCTGATTATCGACCGCTTCATAGCCGGATGATTGACTAATAAGCTCAAATTTAGGCTTTGGTGGTGGTTCAATATATTGCATACCACCGCTACTCTCTTCTCCGGCAACCTGTAAGGAACGATTTTCAAGATGTTTATAAAAGGAGAATTCAGATTCAGGAATCTCGATCGCAGAAGGATCAAAAGGCTTATTGCGCTCAGCTTCAAGCGCAGCAAGCCTTTCTAGTCGGGCAACACGTCGAGCTTCTTTTTCGATCGCTTTTTTTTCCAAATGATTGCTAATTAGGTATCCTGCTCCCACAATGACAATACCTAAGAAAAGGAAAAAGATCATTTTCCCTTTGGTAGGTCGGCTAAAAAAGAAGCGAAACACAGCGCGAAGCCACTGCATTTTTGCTCGAGATTTAACTTGTCCGAGTTGCACCATATTTTGAATATCCTTATCGATTCATCAGTAAAATCAGCATCCATGCTTTCATTTACAGTTGCGCAAGAGTGCGCTTCGCTTACATCTTCACCGGCGCAGATAAGCCAAGAAGCGATAATCCATTCGCAAGCACTTGTTTTGCTGCCACTAAGAGGAAGAGTTTCGCCTCTTGCAAGCCTTTTTGCGATTCATCATCCGTAAGAATACGGATTGCATTGCCATCATGATCTTTGGCATTGTAGTAGCTATGTACATCTGATGCTAATTCTTGTAGGTAGTTAGCAATAAGATGCGGCGCACGATGGTTGCCGGCCGTTTTGATGATCTCTTTGAACGCAGTAATGGTCCGCATTAACTTATACTCTTGCGTCATCGTTAAGAGCCCAAGGTTTGCTTTTGCAAGCGCAAGATCAAAACCACTATCACGCTTTTCACGTTCAGCTAAAATAGAGCAGATACGTGCATGCGCATACTGAATATAGTAGACAGGGTTATCGCTGGATTGTGAAAGCGCTAAATCGATATCAAACTGTAATTGAGAATCAGGGTTACGCGCCGCTAGGAAGTAACGGGTTGCATCTTTACCTACTTCATCAATGAGATCACGAAGGGTAACATAAGAGCCGGCACGTTTAGAGATTTTCACCTCCTGCCCATCTTTGAGCACCATCACCATTTGATGCAGGATATATTCAGGCCATCCTTGCGGAATACCGATATCAAGTGCTTGTAAACCGGCGCGAACACGAGAGATCGTGCCATGATGATCCGCACCTTGCTCATTAATCACAAATTGAAAGCCTCGTTGCCATTTCTTCTCATGGTAAGCCACGTCCGGCACAAAGTAGGTATAGCCACCCTCTTTTTTGCGCATCACACGGTCTTTATCATCACCGTAATCTGTGGTTTTTAACCAAAGCGCCCCATCTTGTTCGTAAGTGACACCTTTTTCAATGAGTCGATTGACGACTTTATCGACTGCGCCATCTCTATAGAGCGAAGATTCAAGATAGTAGACATCAAAGTTGATATCAAACGCTTTAAGATCTAAGTCTTGTTCCCTGCGCAGATAAGCCACTGCAAAATTACGAATATCAGTGAGATCTTCAGGGTTACCAGAAGCGGTCACTTCCCGATCATCAGCAACAACACTCTCTTTCGCAAGGTAGCTTTTAGCGATTTCAATAATATACTCACCACGATAACCGTCAGCAGGCCAAGCCGCATCATCCGGTGTGATGCCATCGATACGCGCTTTTACAGACGCAGCTAAATTATCAATCTGCGCACCGGCATCGTTGTAGTAGAACTCACGGGTAACATCATAGCCGTTGGCTTCTAAAAGACGTGCAATTGAATCGCCTACTGCAGCACCACGGCCATGACCAACATGAAGAGGACCGGTAGGATTTGCTGAGACAAATTCGATCTGCACTTTTTCATGATTGCCATGATTATTCGTTCCGTAACGCTCTTCTTCTACAAGGACTTCATTGAGTGCAGTATGGTAAATATCAGGCTTGAAGGTGAAATTTAAAAATCCAGGACCTGCAATCTCAATTTTGGCAATTTCAGGTTGCTCACCGATCGCTGCAATCAGTTTTTCGGCAATAGCTCTAGGATTAGACTTGAGTTGCTTTGCCGTCATCATTGCGATATTGCTGGCAAAATCCCCATGGCTTAAATCACGAGTCCGTTCCACGCTTTTAAGTACGAGTGCAGGATCAATTTCGATTTGATATTCAGCAGAAAGGGTCGAAAGCGCCTCGGTGAGGAGGCGGATAGGAATCTGTTTCATGCGATACTCCTACTGATTGAATTTATTGAGTAGTGATTGCATTTTTTCATCGAGTGAACGAGGCTCACTAGTTTGGTGCATATCAGATTGTCTCTTCTGCGCTGTATCTGATTTTGGTATACCCGGTTTCGTGGCTCTTGGTTTACGAGGGCCTTTAGGGGCAGGTTTTCGCTTTTCTGCACGTTTTTTGGCTCTTTCAGGATTCTTTTTCTCTAAATAAGCTTGGATCTTATTCACATTCTCTTGCGCTAGTGCACGATGAGTATCATCGATAATTTCAGCTTCAGTACCATCTAAATTAGTACGGTGGCTCGCGTGAAGCACCGCTTGTTGGTAACGAAGTTGCTTAGTATACCAGGCAAGGGCTGATCTTAAGTTTACAGCACTAAATCCCCACTCTGTAACAATTGGAATAAGTTGTTTATGAATACCAATCGCGAGCGCAACCGGGCGACCATCTTTCGGTTGAGGAAAGATAGTAGGGTAAGCTTCAGCAAGTTTTTTAAGGAGTTCTTGGGATACGACTATGCGCTTCTGACGAGCTTCTTGTGCTGAGATTGGCGCCTCTTCGGGCGTAGGAGTTACTGTTGTTTGTGTTGTAATTTCGTTTGACATTATTTTCCAAAACCTAGATATAATAAAATTTCGCTGATGCAATTTTATTATATCTTAGCGCTAAATGCATTAAGGTGGTAAAATTCTTCTGTAAACCCTATCTTTTAGAGTATATTATTTGCAATAAATACTCTAAATAACTCAATGAATTTTGTGAGAAGTCATCATTTATGAATATACGTACAATTACTCTATTAGTATCTCTGTTGTTGTTTTCTCCTATGGCAACAGCACGCATTGGCACAGTGGATGGGATTGCCTTTGTTGTAAATAATGGCGTCATCACGCTCTCTGAATGGGAGCGAGAGTTAGGTTTAGCGAAGCAAGAGATGAACTATTTGCCTCCTGGTCAAAGATTAACAGGTGATGAATTAGAAGATTATGTTGCGAGAGTGATGATTACTTCTAAATTCCAAGATATCTTTGCTAAACAGAGTGGTATTTATGTGCAAGATCGAGAGGTTGATAATGCAATTCAGGATATTGCAGCGCGTAATGGCACTGATGTAGAAACTTTACGAGAGTATATCATCTATCAAGGAATGGATTTTAATCAATATCGAGAAAGTATTCGTGGGCAGATGTTAGCTGCACGCTTACAAAATGAGATTGTGCAAAGTTTGAATTTTACTGAAAATGAGATTGATCTTTTCATGAAAACCGCGGATTTCAAAAAGATCAAAGATCAGCTTGCAAAAGCCAATGCACCACAGAATAAAGCGCGTCATATTCTGATAGCGGTGAATAAAGATAAATCAGAAGAGCGTGCGCTTCAGGAAGCGAATCGCCTACGGGATCGAATTTTAGCCGGTGAGATTAGTTTTGAAGATGTAGCACGTGCAAATTCGCAAGATCCTGTTTCTGCAGCTGATGAGGGTAGTTTAGGTTGGGTTGGGCAAGGTCAACTTATGCCAGAATTTGAGAAAGTAATGGTAGCACTGCCTATTGGTGAGATTAGTAAACCTGTGCGTACACCTTATGGTTATCATTTGATTCGAGTCGATGAACGCCGTACCGGTTTCCAAGATAATGAAGCGATGCGCAACGTTGCAAAAGAGTTCTACTTTAGAAAGAAAGCAGCAGCAAAATATGATGAATGGCTTAACCGCATGTTATCGGATGTCTATGTGGAAAAGCGTGTGGATACTAAGAAATAGCCTTTTAATCGCGCAATGTCATTACCTAGAATGATTTTATAATCATCGTTAATATAGCTTAAGACAAAATAGAAGCCTCGAGTTTGATATAATCATCTAAACTCGAGGCTTTTTATTAATGGCCTGTTCTAAATTTGTCGATTCCACGTCCTTTACCTGTTATTAAGAGAGTCATTTATGCATAAATCTCCACAACCGCATCGGGCCCGTAAACGCTTTGGGCAAAACTTCTTGGTCGATGAGAGTATTATTTTCCAAATTATTCAGAGTATTATGCCAATGCCGGGAGATCATCTTGTTGAGATTGGGCCGGGCTTAGGGGCAATGACGCGCCCGCTCTTGCAAGCAGCGAAAAAGATGACGGTGATAGAGTTAGATCGAGATCTGATTGAATATCTCCGTTCACTTGATGGTTTAACGGTGATTAATGAAGATGTACTGCAGGTCGATTTGACAAAATTAGCGCCTAAAGGTGAGAAGCTTCGAGTGGTGGGAAATCTACCTTATAACATCTCAACGCCGATTATCTTCCATCTTCTATCGAATGTTGCCTTGATTAGCGATATGCATTTTATGCTTCAAAAAGAGGTGATTGAGCGTATGGCGGCAATGCCTGGCGATAGTGCTTTTAGTCGACTTTCCATTATGGTGCAACGTTATTGTGAAGTGGTTCCTCTTCTTGAGATCCCTCCTCAATCCTTTGACCCAGCGCCAAAAGTGATGAGTCAATTTGTGCGTTTAATTCCTTATGAGGGGAATCCTTACGGAATTGAGAGTGATGATGATTTCTTTGAGATTGTGAAAGCCGCTTTTTCGATGAAACGTAAAATGCTGCGTAATAATTTAAAAGGGTTGTTAACTGAGGCAGAGATTGAAGCTTTAGGTATCGCTCCGACCATTCGAGCGGAGAATTTGGCGATTGAGGATTTTGTCAAACTCAGTAATTATTTCTCAAATCGTAAATAATTAGAGGTTTAGAATTGTTTTGATATTATTTGAAAGTGTTTTGAAAGCGCTCTGAAGAGCGGTAGATAGAGATCAATCAATGCGCTTTCTTGCTAGGGATAATGTTGGAATAATGCGATAATAGCGAAACTGTAATGCACTTAATTAAGAGCCTATTTTATCTCTGATTTTACAAAATAGCTCAATGAAATAGCGAGAGACCACGTATGAAAGATGATATTTATGCAGTGATTGATTTAGGATCAAATAGTTTTCACATGGCGGTAATGCAGGAAGATAATGGTCGGATTTTAGTGGTCGATCGGATTAAGGAGATGGTGCAGTTAGGTTATGGCTTACTTGATGGTGGCGGTTTAGATCCTGTTGTGCGCGAGCGGGCGCTTCATTGCCTTCGCAAATTTCGTGAGCGTTTAGTCACCATTGCACCGAGTAATCGCCGGGCAGTAGGGACCTTAACACTTCGTAAGCTGAAAGATCCTAGTTTTATCCGTGAAGCAGAGCAAGCGCTAGGGATGCCGATTGATATTATTTCAGGACGAGAAGAAGCGCGATTGATCTATTTGGGCGTTTCACAATATATTCACTTAGAGGATCAAGAGCAAGATCTCTTTGTGATCGATATTGGTGGTGGTAGTACGGAATTTATTTTAGGGCATAAGAGTGCGATCAAAGCCGCTTATAGCCAAGATGTGGGTTGTGTCAATATGACTCGGAAGTTCTTTGCAAAAGGGGAGTTTACACGAGCGAATTATGAACAAGCATTCACCTATGTTGAATCAGAATTACAATCGCTACGTTATTTGATTCCATACAAAAATGCGCATTTTGTTGGGGCATCCGGTACGATTAAAACGCTTGGCACATTAGTCTCAGTTTTTGGTCCTCAAGAAGAATTTATTACCGCGGCATCGCTTGATCATCTAGTAGAGAAGTTTATTGAGCTTGGTAAAACTAAAAAAATTGCGAAGAGTTTTGATTTAAGTGAACCACGAGCCGATGTCGTTGGGGCTGGATTGGTCATTTTACAAGCTGCTTTTAAAACACTCTCTATTGAAAAAATGGCAGTGACCAATGTGGCGCTTCGAGAAGGTATTCTGTTTGACCTTTTAGGACGCGTCCATCAAAAAGATCGCCGAGATGAGACGATTCAGGCGTTAATTGCAAGATTAGGGGCGGATGAAGAGCAGGCTCGAAGAGTGGCGATTACTAGTATGAAATTGGTAAAGATGCTGAAAAATTCAAAAGGCGATCAGATTGAATTATCCGATGAAGCAGTTCGTTATCTCAAATGGGCTTCTTATCTTCACGAAATAGGTTTAGCAATTTCCCATCACCGACAATATAAACATTCTGCCTATCTGGTTGAGCACGCAGACTTAGACGGTTTTAGTAAGCAGGATCAGAAAATTTTAGCAACGATGATTCGTTATCAACAGCGGAAAATCGATCCTTCTGCTTTTGAAGGGATGCCCGATTACTTGCTACTGATAACCTGCTTACTTCGTATCTCTGTCCTATTCAATCGAGGTCGCTATTTGAAAGAATCCCCGAATGTGGAGATCTCCCTTTCGAAAGATGAGATCAAGTTACAATTTGAAAAAGGTTGGCTTAAAGAGCATCCCCTATTTAGAGAAGATCTTTTAAGTGAGCAGAAATATTTAAAGCAGATCGGCACAGCGCTTACGTGGTAGTTCTCTGTCAATAGCCGTAAACTGTTTGATCAGTACAATATACAATCAGAATAAAGATTTAAAATGGAAAGGGCGATGATCTGTCGCCCTTTTTGTCTGTGTGAAACTGACATCGAAATCGAAATTGTAATTGGAAGTAGATTATGATCGATTCTGAATCAGAAAATCTGGCACAATACCCGATTCTTCAATAAAAGGCATGGGATCTTTCCCGCGTAAGAAACCCCAATCGGCTTTTAGAAGCGTCTTACAGCCTGCCATATTGCCGCCTAAAATATCGGTATGCAGTGTATCACCTACCATAAGTACCCGAGCTGGATCAAAATCCCCAACGACAGATCGAATTCGCTCAAAAGCGGCATCGTATGTATTTGTAAAAGGTTTACCGCAATAGTAGATCTTAAGATCGGGAATTGCTTTTAATAATTCGATCGCATAGAAGCCTGGTTCCACTGAAAAGCTGTTTTCAAGCGGTGCGCTGATATCCGGATTACCGATAATGATCGGTCTTGCACGTTTTTGCAAAGCGTCTGTTAATCTCATTTGCCATTCATTATTCCAAACGCCGGCAGCGAGGAAGATAAATCCATCAACGGTATCGATATTATCTTGCGTCAAGAGTTCACATTTTGCCGGTAATCGTTCAATGAACGCATCTTCGCCCACAATCACGCCCCAAGTGCCACCTTGTTTTGTAAGGGGTAAGGTAGGGAGCAAGCGTTCAACCCCATCTCGAGATGAAACGATATACTCTGCCGGAATATCATATCCAAGCTTCGGGTATGCTTTCGCGCGTACATCTGTTGGATAAGAAGCCCCATTAGTGAGAATAAAGAGCTCTTTTCCTGCCGCTTTCAGTTGCTTTAGCGTATTGGGCATATGTTGAATGGCGCTACCACCGACATTGAGAACGCCAAAGCCATCGAGGAGTAAAATATCATACTGATCTTGAATCGAGAGCAGAGAATCGACCTTTTGCATTCTCTTTTCTGGCATCGCTTGATTCGGAAAGAGGCGCTTTGGGTTGTAATATTCGTGATAGAGGGACCAAACTTGAGCAAAATTGAGCATGCAGACTCCTATTTATGTAGTGTTATCTGAGAAAGCGCTGAGGAAGCGGTATGGGATTAGCAAGCGTTATTTTACCATAGCCATTGTCGGCTTCCCAATGAGAGGCTTGAAACGCCCTTTGAAGGGACAGAAGAAATTCGTCATCAGTTTTTTGAAACCTTTATTATCACTATTTGATTGAGATATCGAAGGTTAGATTTTTAAAACAGTAAGATAGCAATATATTTTTATTTCTCCCCCTCCTTTTTTATCAAGAAAGAGGATAGACTATGGAGATTATTAGCCACTTTGGGGTTTTTGTGCGTCGTTACAATGTTGTTGTAATTAAATTGTTTGCAAGTTATGTGATTCCTACTGTTCTTGCGATGTTTATTAGCGGGACTTATCAGATTGTTGATGGTTTCTTTGTGGGTCACTTTATTGGAGTTTCAGGATTAGCGGCAATTAATATCGGCTGGTCCTATATTACCCTTCTATTAGGCTTTGGTTTCTTGGTGGGCGTGGGGATTGGTAGCCTTTACTCTATTGCCAAAGGC
Source organism: Ignatzschineria larvae DSM 13226 (assembly GCF_038500265.1). Classification (NCBI taxonomy): domain Bacteria; kingdom Pseudomonadati; phylum Pseudomonadota; class Gammaproteobacteria; order Cardiobacteriales; family Ignatzschineriaceae; genus Ignatzschineria; species Ignatzschineria larvae. The sequence goes on from NZ_CP150637.1 coordinate 2,530,270, forward strand.
GAAGAGGACGATGAGAAAGCACGAAAAATCCTTGGGCAAGCCCTATTTTTACAGTTTATCCCCGGTATTTTAATCGGAACCGCACTCTACTTTTTAGCCCCTTGGTTGGTTACTATTTTGGGTGTTGAAGGTACCGCAGCGGATATGGCGGAAATCTTTATCCGTGCATTCTCGTTTGCTGCCCCTTTTGTAATTGGAAGCCTTGCAATGCCTTTTATTGTGCGTAATGTGGGAACACCACTGCGCTCAACTTGTTACATTGCTGCCGGCGTAACGGTGAATATCCTACTCTCATTTTTGCTTATTTCTTACTTTAAGATCGGAATCTTAGGGGCCGCGCTTGCCAGTATCGGTGGTGAGATGGTGGCAATGGTGTTAGGAGGCTATTATGTGCTCAAGCAGAGTGAAGAGAAGTTCTCTTGGCATCACTTTAAGCCCGATTTTAAATTATTAGGTTCGATTTTGTTAACGGGTAGCTCGGCCTTTTTCACCTTTATCTATATCGGTTTTATTATGACGCTGCACCATAAATTCCTAATGGAATATGGGGGCACAGTTGCTGTGTCTGCGTATACGATCGCCGGATACCTATTAACGATCTACTACTTTGCAGTGGAAGGCGTTGCCAATGGCTCACAGCCGTTGATTAGCCGGTTTTATGGGGAGGAGCGGGTGCGCTCGGCGCGTTTTGTGACGCGATTGATGATCTATGTAGGATTAGGTTTAGGGATTATTATTACCGCATTATTGCTCATTTTCCCACGCTTCTTTACAAGCTGGTTCACGGATGATCCTGAGCTTGTTGCGGTTACGGTCTATGCGCTTCGTTTACATTTAGCAGTACTCTTTTTAGATGGGCTATTTGTGACCGCAACAATGTTCTTCCAAGCCATTGGAGAAGGGCAGAAAGCGCTCTTTATTTCGCTTGGAAATCTGCTGCTGCAAGTGCCTTTCCTCTTTATTCTGCCGAAATTCTGGGGGCTCGATGGTGTTTGGCTCACAATGCCGATCGCCACTGTGATCCTCGCGATTCCGGTAGCCTATATCTTCTATCACCGTTATCAACGGATCAATGATGATGAATTTGTTGTGGAATTAGGGGGATAGCGATTACCCTCATCTTTAATGAATTATTGAATGATTCATTGAATGAATCGGATTAAGATCCGTCAACGAATCGCTTTTTGACAGAGATTGTAATTAAACAGAATGCCTTTCTCTGTTGTTGCGTAAGTTTCTGCATCGCTCGGTGGGAGGTAAACTTCCTCATTGAGCGCAATCGTTGGCGCTAATACTTCAAGGCAGAGTTCAGGCTGTTGCTGATGATAGAGCGTCAGCGCTAAATCGCTACGAATCGAATCTTTGAGTATGAAATCAAGATAAAAATCGCATTGGGTTAATACTTTGTTTAGGATATTCTCTGCATCTGCATAGCGCTTTTGATCATAGAATTGCTTGAAGCGATTGCGCTCTTTTTGGATATTATTATGAGTGCAATAAGTGGGTGGAATTTTAAACTCTCCAAAGAGAAAGGCACGCGCACCACAATATTGTTGGCAAGCCTCACTATATTGCTCACTGAGAACATCTAGTCGTAGTTGATGGCCTTGCATCTTGAAAGATAAAAGGCATTGATCAGAAGTATCTTCATGAATTACAACACCGATCTGTTCGTTATTGTGAATCATATCTGCATCTCTAATATAACCATCTGCATAACAAGAATGACTATTCGCCCCAAGAATATCCACTTCAAAATATTGCCGATGTCGTTTTTCGGTAATCGTGAGCGTGCTACCGCCGTTATTCCCCACATATTTTCCCACAGGTAATTGCGCATAACCCCAATTAAGTAGGAGTGTGATAATCAGCAATGAAACTAGAAATGGCCATTTTTGCATTGTGATGATCTCGATAGTTTGAAGGCAATATTTATATCTGTTCGATATAGATTAGATTAACAGGCTTCTGTTTTTTGAGATACTTGGTAATCAATCAGTAGCGCAAGCGGTGTATTAATCAATGCGATTTTTGTGCTTTGAATAAAATGTTGATTACTCTCGATAGACTTTGAAATATTGAGCATTATAGGCATTTGCTGATCTCTAATATTCTGATATATCTCGGCGATAAAGTGAGGTGCAATGGGATTAGTAATATTGTTTTGTACTTGAATGATATGCGTGTTATAGAGTAGATCAGGTAGTTGTGCCCCTATGTAAATCTCGTGATAATGGCAAATTGATTCAACTTTCTCCCTAAAACCATCGCTATATTGATCACTCGCCATATAACCGAAAGGATCTTGATCTTTGTGCATTAATGCGCGGTAGAGTTCTAAACTATATCCTTGGATATCCCAATCATTGGACGCACTCTGTTGATCTTCTTTTTGTTGATGAATTAACTCAACAGAATCAGTGTGCATCACATTTATAAAAAGTAAGCGATTATTTAAGGTTTCAATAGAGATCCAAGGATGGATTGTTGAACTTTGGGTTAACTGCTTTGCAGCAGATTGCTGACTTTTAAGAGAGATCGGAAACCAAAGAGCGTTTTCGTGGCTCTGTAAGTGGATACAAATATGTCCCCAAAAAGCATCAATGGTCGAATTATTTACAAAGAAATGTCCAGTTCTAGGATACGCCCGTAAGGGATAATCGCCTCTTAATTCTTCGACACTTGTTTTAAATAAAAGCGCCATATCCCGTAGATCACGGATCTCGGGGAAAGCCGTGCCACTTTCCCAATTTTCAATGTCAATAACAGAAAGTTGTAGTTCTTTTGCTAGAGTTTCTTGTGAGTATTGTAGTGCTTGTCGAAATTGTTGTATGAGCATTCATCGATCCCCTCTTTTAAGGTTGAGCTAATAACTGCTCAATACGCGTTTTGATCCGATTACAAACATCCCCTGCTAAAGACGGGTTTTGGATAATTTTTCTGAAGTTTTTCCCAATGCCAAATAATGCTGCTCTTTTTCTATAGTCTTGAGGGGACTCTTCTTGCAAAGAAGGCATGTCTTCGCCGATGTAGAGCGCTATTACACCAAGGGATATGGTATTTTTTCTTGTTTTAGCACGATTGTAAAAAGAGAGGGAGATGTTTTTATAATCCTTACCTTTAGGCTTTTGTAGCCATAACTCTAAACTGCTAGGTGTAATCTCTTTTGCCGAAGGATCTTCAATTAATAATTCGTGGAAATCAGGTATGCTATAGATTGTATTGACAATATGATTCGCCCAAATTTTGTTGATATTTTGAGAGATCATTGCAGAAAATTGCAACAACTCTGTAATATCGGAAGATGTTTTGCTGAGAATAAAATCCGAGAAGGAAGTTATCTGTTGTTGAGTTGTCATCTTATTTAACCTATTTAAAATAATTTTGTATTCATTAAATGCATTTGTGAGATTGGCAATGTTATAGGTTTGAGCTAAACAGGCTTCAACCCATTGAGAAATAGTGTCTTGGTAACTTATTGCGTAGTAGTCAATTAAATGTTTATTTTTGATGAGCTGAGATCGATCTTCTGATAATTGATAATCCCCTAAAGAATAAGTACTTGGGTGTTTCCCCTTTAGAGAGAGATAAGCAACAATAATATTGCTTCCATCGGTTTCTTCATTTTGAATTATTCTTTGTTGGATAGACTCAATATAGCGTTCGATCTGTTTTTTTTGATCAGTGGCATATAGCTTATTTTCAAGTATTAGATAAGTCGTTCCATCTTCGATTAGAAGATCAATACTATCTTTTTCACGATGGACGGAGATATTATCAAGATTGAATTGTGATAGTAGTTTAGGATTAATCGCCAAGAGAAATTCTTTCAAATATAAGGTTTCTTGAAAATGTGTTCCATTAGGATTAATCATTGAATGAATAAATCGAGAATGTAATCTCGTTTCATCATGAATGCTTAAAAAGGCACTGATAAGGCTATAGTTATTTTTTCCTTGCCTGACTTCTGCTTCTCTTTTTTGCAAGAATAACTGATAGTTATCGAGTTGTTTTTGGATGATATTAATGGGTAAAGTAGTCATGTTTAATTTAAATATTAATGATATTATCTATCATAATAAATAATTAAAAAGCCAATGTACATCGATACATTGGCTTTAATCTTAATGCGTTATGCTATTTTTGATTCTTGAACCTATTATTCTGAAGATAGGGTTCTAATCCTCAAAGAAATTATAGTGCAGTTTCTTACCGCTTTTGCCATTTTCTCTGAAATATTCAAAGTCTTCCGGCAACATATCGAAGCGTTCTATTTCACTTCTAAATTGCGGGATCGGGCGTTTATAGATGAAGCCGATCTCCTTACCGGTTTTATTGAGGAGTGCCGGATACTCTGTGAATTGCGTAATCACTTCTGGCTTATATCCCATAAATTCCATCACAAGAGGTGCGATAATCATTTGGCTTGTAACCCCTTTGTTTTCAAAGAAATTAGTGATAAGTGGGCGTTTTAAAGTCGAGGGTTTTGCAAAGAGAATGAAGGGAACGATTCCCTCTTCCATCGAAGTTGTCTTAGCATCGCAATGGGTCTTTTTACCTTTCGGATCTGAGAGATCTTGTCCATGATCTGAAGTGTAGATCACGATAGTATCGGGATATTTTTCAAGTAGCTGTGCAAGTTCACTGAAGAAATGATCTGTATTGGCGCGTACTAGATTTTTGTAAGAATTAAGCGCTTCTTCCGGCGTAGCATCGGCGAGATTGGTGTTTTTCATCGCCGGCACAAAAGGTGTTGGGAAGCCTGTGTTTTGGAACGGAAAATGGGAGCCTTTAAGACCGGCATAGATAAAGACGGGCTCTTGATTCTCTGACAAAATCTGCTCAATGACATTGACCACTTCACCATCATTCTTCAAGCCACTCCCATGAATATTGGTCACACCTTGTAATTCGTGATCGGTATAGAAATTATGACCTGTGGCATTATGTTGCGCATCGATAATGTAGGGCTTAAAGCCAGCGGTTTGTGCGACTTTCCAGATAGTGTTTTCATCTAAGAAGAGGTCGCTTGGCTCTTTACCTAGACGCGGCATTTTGCGCACTGCTAGGTTTGAGGTATCGCTACAGTTGGAAAAGGAGGCGATCATTCCGAAGTTGAGAAGACGATCTTCAGGGAAGTTCAGTAGCGAAGGTGTTGTGCCTAAGTGACTGTTGAGATCGATCATATCGCCGCGAATAGATTCATCCATGACCACAATAATATTCTTTGCAAGCGGTTGTCCAAGATCTGCTTGAGTCGGTGTTTCTCTTGGGTAGAAGGTGAAATCTGCTGCATCGGTACGAAGATAGTTAAGATAGGTAAATGTGGCAACTTGCGCTACTGGCGTAATGTAAGAGGCGCGGCCATTGGTGCCACGACCACTTTTGTTGTAAATAATCATGAGCATCCCACCGAGTGCAACAAGATAGAGGATAACGGCGAAGAGTGTCCCTTTTCTACCCATATGAATTTTAGGGAAGAGGAAGAAACCGATCGTAATGGGGATATGGTAGAGAATGGCCTTGAGGATCGCCCCTTGATATCCTTTTGCAGCTTCCCCCATCATTACGCGGGCATCGATTAAGGTGCGAAAATCCTCGTAATCAGGCTCACTGCCGGTGGCGAAATAGTAGATAAGATAACTCATCGAACCAAAGAGAAAGAGTAGATAGAGCGGAACACGCCAGCGCATTCTAGTAAAGGCAAAAAGCTCGACAATAGTTAATGCTACAAAGGCAGTGAGCAAGTGGCGAAAGAGTCGGTCAGGGCGTTCTATACTAATGTAGTAGAAGGATTTACCCTCGATAAAGGGGTAATTGATCAGAATAAATCCGAGAGTAATCAGAATAATCTTACTAAAAATGCGCATAATGTCCCGCTTGTGGTTCCTAAAAAATCAAAATAACCATCAGTTTTCCTTAAGTTTTACCTATAAAAGTAGGTAGCGAACAATGATACTTCACTGTTCTATCTGATGAGCATCATCCATAAAGGAGATATTATACTGCGCATTTTTGTAAGCCCCTAATAAAAGGCTCATTTCTTCACATAAAGAGAATAGAAAGAGGCCGGGAGAGCGATAAGCTAGTGATGACTCTCTGCTTTTTGTTATGGGAAATATGTTAAAATAGTGCAATATTTTATCGAATAGAGGCTATCGGGATATTTTTTCTTATTTCTTGAGATATCTATTGAGATATTTGATTGACCGGAAGCTTAACGAATTAAAACAAGGGTGGTTGAAATATGCACTTTCAGGATCTTCGGGAGTTTATTGCTTTTTTAGAGACGCGTGGCGAGTTGAAGCGAATTAATGCGGAAATTGATCCTCATCTTGAGATGACAGAGATTAGTGATCGTGTTTTACGGCAACAAGGACCCGCATTACTCTTTGAAAATCCGAAAGGGAGCGATATGCCGGTATTAACGAATCTATTTGGCACGCCGGAACGTGTGGCCTTTGGTATGGGGCAAGAATCGGTAGATAAGCTTCGGGAGATCGGGGAGTTTCTCGCTTTTTTACGGGAACCTGAGCCGCCTGAGAATTTCAAAGATGCGATGGATAAATTACCCAAATTCAAACAAGTACTCTCTATGCGTCCGAAGCGGGTTAAAAGACCGCTCTGCCAAGAAGTGATTCTTGAGAAAGAGGAGATTGATCTCACCGCAATGCCGATTCAACACTGTTGGCCTGGTGATGTGGCACCGCTTGTGACGTGGGGTTTGACGATTACCAAAGGTCCTTCGAAAAAACGGCAAAATTTAGGGATCTATCGGCAACAGGTGATTGGTAAAAATCGTCTGATTATGCGATGGCTTGCGCATCGTGGTGGTGCGCTCGATTATCGTGATTTTCGGTTAAAAAATCCCGGCGAGCCTTTTCCTGTTGTCGTGGCCTTAGGTGCCGATCCGGCAACGATTCTCGGAGCGGTTACGCCGGTACCTGATGCGCTTTCTGAGTATGCTTTTGCGGGTCTGTTACGTGGTAAGCGCACGCAAGTTGCGAAAGCATTAATGCATCCGCATCTATCCGTTCCAGCTACTGCTGAGATCATTCTTGAGGGGTATATCTATCCTGACGATATGGCGGATGAAGGGCCTTACGGTGATCATACAGGTTACTACAATGAAGTTGATCGCTTCCCTGTTTTTACGGTCGAGCGTATGACAACGCGGGTTAATCCCATTTATCATTCCACTTATACAGGCCGTCCACCGGATGAGCCTGCGGTTTTAGGCGTAGCGCTCAATGAAGTTTTTGTCCCTATTCTACGTAAACAATTTACTGAGATTGTGGATTTCTATCTACCGCCAGAAGGCTGCTCTTATCGGATGGCGGTTGTTTCGATTAAGAAACAGTATGCAGGTCACGCTAAACGAGTGATGCTGGGCGTTTGGTCTTATCTACGACAATTTATGTATACGAAATTTATTATTATTGTTGATGAAGATATCAATTGCCGAGATTGGAATGACGTGATTTGGGCAATTACCACGCGAATGGATCCGGCAAGAGATACGGTAATGGTAGAAAATACCCCGATCGACTATCTTGATTTTGCTTCGCCAATCTCGGGATTGGGTTCAAAAATGGGTTTAGATGCTACAAATAAATGGCCAGGGGAAACAGATCGAGAATGGGGAACACCGATTATTAAAGATCCTAAAGTGGTTGCTAAAATCGATGACCTTTGGGAGAGTTTAGCGATTTTTGATAAAGCTTAATTTTAATATCTTGCGTTGATGAAAGATCGATATAGTCAATTGGGTTTCAAAAAAATGGTTTTTAAACAGCTATTGTGAGGTTTTAAAAGAATATAAAACCGTACTAAACAACACTCGCAAGATGCCGGATAGAACAGTTTCCTTGCCTCGATCAACCGATGCCCCGGCATTTCAATAGGCTTATTTTGAACCGATATTGCAATACAGGATAAAAGTTGGGCGACTAGCACTGCAATATAGTTAATGATTAATGCCATCCCTAATATCATAACGCGTTATAATATTAGGACAAATGACCTGATAAAACAGGAGGTAACAATATGTGGCAACGACTTTTAAAAATAAGCACCTTCTTGCTTTTGGCAATGGGATTAGGCGCTTGTGCATCCCTAAATAGTGGTAATATTTCGACCAATAATCCTAATGCCTACGGTGATGGGCAATTAACGATGTTTAACAATAAAGAGATCATCGGTAAAGAGTTTATGCTTGGTGGCTCTATTGTGACGATTAACCCACAAGGGGATCATATTAGGGTTGAAGTAGTACTCAATACCTTAGATCAAAATGGTTATCCAATGCGCAATCAACCGATGGATCAATATCGAATGATTGCAGATATCTATGGGCCGGTACGCACTAATGGCTATTCTGCCGGAGATTACTTTACGGCGGTGGGGCTAGTGAAGCAGGCTGAGAATGTCAAAATGGGGGGTGAAACCATTCGTGTGATTACGCTTAATGCGACAGATTATGATTTCTGGCGTGATCCTCGTCGAGAAGTCTATTATGATGAGCCATTTTTTAATAGCCCTGCATTGCGCTTTGGCTATTATCAACCCTATTGGGGAGTGGGCTTTGGACCCTATTTTCCTTATTACTACTAAGATGGTTTGAGGGTTAGCTATCCATAGAATCCGGTGCGTAATCGGCTGAAATTTGATATTATCAAACGATTTCATTTAAGGTTTCATTAGTGGGTTTCACTTAAATAATATTTATTTTAAAAATTTAATCTAAAATAAGATGTTTGGACTGTTGGGATTAATAAAGGGCATATGAGTTTATTCATATTAGGAATTGGACATAAAACAGCTTCGGTAGAGATACGGGAGCGTGCAACACTTGTGCCCGAGAATATTCACGCATTTTTAACAATGGCAAAAACTTGTCATATTGCAAGTGAAATCGTTGTACTCTCTACTTGTAACCGTACAGAGTTTTACTTCTACGATTTTACGATGTCTGTGGAAGAGTTTTGTGAAATATGGGCAAATTACTCTGAGCTTGATGTTAAAACTGCACAAAATCATCTCTATCAGTATGAGGGGGATCGTGCAGTTGAGCATATCTTTCGTGTCGCTTCCGGGCTTGAGTCGCTTATTTTGGGAGAGCCTCAAATTATGGGGCAGCTCAAAGAGGCGCTTCGTGTGGCAACAGAGCATCAAATGGCGCGTAAATATCTGCAGCGCACTTTGCAGATGAGTTTTAATATTGCGAAAGAAGTTCGAACTGAGACCAATATCGGCGCTTTTGCAGTATCGGTGGCATTTTCGGCGGTGCAATTAGCGAAGAATATCTTCGATGGTTTAGAACATCACCACGTTCTATTATTAGGGGCCGGCGAGACAATTGAACTCGTGGCGCGTCATTTGATAGAGGCAGGTGTTCGAAACTTAAGTATTGTCAATCGCCGAGTAGAACGGGCATCGATGATGATTGAAGAGTTGGGTGTTCCGGCGAGTGCGCATAGTTTAGAGGAGTTGGCAGATTGCTTGCCGGTAGCGGATATCGTCGTAGCTTCAACAGCGGCGCAAGAAGCATTAATTACTAAAGAGATGGTTAAAAATGCGCTCAAACTACGAAAAAATAGGCCGATGCTTTTGATCGATCTTGCCGTACCAAGGGATATCTCACCGGAGCTTGATAAGCTCTCAAATATTTATCTCTATACTGTAGACAATTTGAATGCAATTGTGGAAGATAATCAAAAGGCTAGAGAGGAAGCAGCGCTTTTAGCGGAGCGTTATATCGCAGAAGGTATTGCCCGTTGGCAATCTTGGTATCAGTTAGCAGAAATAGGAAGTTCAGTACAAGCATTACAAGATTATGCGGCGACTGAACGGGAGTTAGCGGTCACTCGTTTATTGAATCAGATGAATGATGCTAAAGATGCGGAGTTGATACGTAAGATGGCGACTCAATTAACAAATCGGCTACTTCACCCTATGATTGAACATCTCAAAGCGCTAGAAGAGGCGGATGAAAAAGTGAAAGTCACCGAGCTTATTGCGCAATTTAAGGTTTAAAATGACGGAAGTTTGTTATAATTGCCAAGTTGATTTTTTATTTACTTAAGGAACACTATGTCAATTACGTTTGAAGAAGCGCAAGATATTATTATTCAATCAGAAGAGATTGTCTCCGCTTCAGAAGTTCAAAATGCATATGATGCAATGGGAAAAGCAATTACTTATGATCTAGAGCTATCAGATCCTCTAGTATTAGTGGTGATGAATGGTGCATTAATTCCCGCGGGCGAGTTGTTAACTCGTCTTAATTTCCCTTTTCAAATCGGTTATCTCCATGCAACACGCTATAACGGAAAAACGGAAGGTTCTGAGCTTGAGTGGATTGTAAAGCCCTCAGTGGATGTAAAAAATAGAGTTGTGCTCTTGATTGAAGATATCTTTGATGAAGGAACAACGCTTAAAGAGATCGTGAATGTACTCAACCAGATGGGAGCACAAGTCGTTTATACTGCAGCCTTAGTCAATAAAGTACATGATCGTAAGCCCAAAGATTTTAAAGTGAATTATATCGGCTTAGATGTTGAAGATCGCTATATCTTTGGTTGTGGTATGGATTATCATGAATATTGGCGTAATTTGCCGGGTATTTGGGCGCTTAAAGAATAACCTAAATTCCTTAATTACGACCTGATGGGATCTGTTTTTATTAGATGAGGTGAGGAAAAGATGAGTCAATTTCGAGTGAAATATTTCAAACAATGGCTGTTACTGATGATCTTCTCATTAGTTGCGATTATGCCTGTTTCGGCGCAAGTGAAACTGGAAATCGTAAAGGCTTCTAGTAATGCATATCCTATTGCTCTGGTAGATCAGGCGACTAATAGCCAACCATTTTTGACGGTGATCTCTAATGACCTACAACGTTCAGGGCGTTTTATCCCTAAAACAGGTTTAGCTGTACCGCAACAATTAACGAGCGTTGCGCAAGCAGATAGCGGTATTTGGCGTGCGGCAGGGATTAACTTTATTGTGATCATGACGCAAAAAGGGAATATGCTTCAGGTCGATGTGGGCGATACCTTTTCTCGCACTGTACGCGCAAGCCGACAATTTCAATATGTCAATGATGAGAAGGGGGAGCGTTTAGTTGCGCATAAGGTTGCAGACTTTATCTATGAAACGATTTTAGGAGTGCCGGGGTCATTTAGTTCTAAGGTTGCCTATGTTTCACGCAATAATAATCGCAATTTTTCTTTAGTGGTTGCTGATGCTGATGGTGCTTATCCTCAAGTGATTTTAGAATCAGCTGAACCAATTCTTTCGCCGACTTGGTCGCCTGATGGTCGTAAAATTGCCTATGCTTCTTTTGAAAAGAAACGTAACCAAATTGTTGTACAAGATCTTTATAGTGGTCAGCGTCATGTTGTGATTAGTGAACCGGGTATTAATTCTGCACCTACATGGTCACCCGATGGAACAAAGCTTGCTTTTACGCTCTCTAAAGATGGAAGCCCTGAAATTTATCGTGCCAATATTGATGGCAGTGATCTTCGTCGTTTAACGAATCATCCAGGCATTGATACGGAACCAGCCTGGGGTAGAGATGGAATGATCTATTTCACCTCGGATCGAGGCGGTTCACCACAAATTTATAAAATGTCTGAAAATGGCGGCCCTGCTGTTCGAGTTTCGAATACCGGGAATTACAATGCAAACGCATCCCTTTCAGCAGATGGTAAACAGCTAGCCATGATGCAACGTCTACCAGGGCAAGGATTTGGAATTGCAGTGATGGATCTAACGACAGGGGAAGTAAAACGTTTAACCAACGGTGGCAAGGATGAAGCACCGAGTTTTTCTGGTAATAGCCATATGATTCTCTACTCAGATGGTAGAGGTGGTTTAAAGGTCATTTCAACCGATGGTAATGTTGAGCAACGATTTTATGGAATAGGGGCTGATGTCCGTAAACCAAGTTGGTCTCCTAATGTCCGCTAAGAGAATAGTAATGATAGTTTAATGACGATTTTGAGAGGATGAATATGGGTAAGTTAATGGTAAGAGGAATTTCAGTTCTACTCTGCAGTGCATTAATTGCCGCTTGTAGCACTACAGGAAGTGGTCTTAGTGGCGAAAATGGTGGTGGACAAGGGTATGGCTATGGTTATAACAATGGGCCTACTAGCACTTATTATGATGCTGATTATGGTAAACGTGGTACAGCAGATCGAATTATCTACTTTGATTTTGATTCAGATCGTTTGCGTGCAGAGTCGTATGATGTGGTCAAAGCGCATGCAGATGAGCTAAAACGTAATCCTAATCGTGGCGTATGGCTTGAGGGACATACGGATGATCGTGGATCTCATGAGTACAATATGGGGCTTGGCGAACGTCGAGCGAATAGTGTGAAATCATTAATGCTACAATCTGGTGCTAATCCCAATCAGATTCGCGTACGAAGCTATGGTAAGGAGATGCCGGCAGTTTCAGGATATGATGAAGCGGCTTGGGCGCAAAATCGGCGGGTAGAGATTGTTTATTAATTTAATTTATTATTAATTTTAATTGAATGCAGTTAAAGCACTTATAGCGCTCTGAATATTCTCTATTTCAAAGCGATAAGTGCTTTTCTGTTGACGTATAGGAAAAATGTGTGGTTAAACAGAAGAGCTTAGGGTTATACAAACGGATTTTGTCGTACTCTTTCCAATATCCTTTGATCGTAGTGACGGCGCTGACATGTGTCATTCTCGGAGGGTTTTCTGAAGCGGGGTTATTCTGGCTTTTAAAACCAATATTAGATCAAGGTTTTGTTGAGAAAAATTCACTCTTTATTAAAATGATGCCGTGGATGGTAGTGGGTGCCTTTATCTGTATGAGTGCACTTAATTTTGCTGGAAGCTTTGGTATGCAGTGGGTTTCACAGCAAGTGATTACAAAGTTGCGCCTGCAGATGTACGATAAGATTCTTCATCTACCGCAAAGAGATTATGATCAACATTCAACGGGCTATTTTATGTCAAAACTCACTTTTGATATTGCCCAGTTAATGGCCGTGAGTTCAATGACGCTTGTCTCTATTATTAAAGATAGCGCTGTGATTTTAGGGCTCATTATTGTTATGTTTGTCAATGATTGGGTCATTACCTTAATGGTCTTCTTGATGGCACCAATACTTTATCTTATTTTGAGGTATGTTTCTCGGCGTTTACGAGGGATTGCCCGCACGATGCAAGGACATATGGGTGAATTTAACCATGTGCTTGAGGAAGGCATTCGGGGGCAAAAAGAGGTTAAACTCTTTAATGCTTATGAACAGATGAATAACCGTTTTCGTAAAGTGAATCATCATCTTCGACATTTGAGCATGAAAAGCTTAGTGGCAAGCCAATTAGCAAGCCCGATTTCTCAAGTATTTCTGGTTATTTTTATCGCAATGGTGATCTGGTATGCTTCAAATCAAGCCACAGAAGATGCAATTACAATCGGCAGTTTCTTGTCATTACTAGCTGCAATGGTTGGGATGTTAACGCCTATTAAACGTTTAGTCAGTATGAATGAGTCTCTGCAACGAGGGGCTGCTGGTGCTGAAGGGGTTTTTGGAATTTTAGATGCCGAACCTGAAGAAAATCATGGAACGATGATCTTACCGAAAGTCAATGGACATATTGTTTATAACAATGTGAAATTCCAATATGAACGCAGTGAACAATTAGCCTTAAAAGGGATTGATCTTGAGATTTTACCAAAAGAAACGGTTGCGCTAGTAGGTGCATCGGGGAGTGGTAAGAGTACTTTTGCGAATCTTCTTTCGCGTTTCTACTCTGTCACCGAGGGTGAGATTTTATTAGATGGGCATCGGATTGAAGAGATTGAGTTGATGGATTATCGTAGCTATATTAGCTATGTGGGTCAGCATGTGATTCTTTTCGCCGATACGATTGCGAATAATATTAATTTTGGTAATACGCACTGTACTCGAGCGGATATCGAGCGAGCGGCAAAGCTTGCCAATGCGGCTGATTTTATAGAAGCCTTGCCACAAGGTTATGACACCGTAATTGGTGAAAATGGTGCGAAGTTATCTGGTGGACAGCGTCAACGGATTGCTATTGCGAGAGCTTTATTAAAAGATGCGCCAATTCTCATTTTTGATGAGGCAACGAGTAGCTTAGATAATGAGAGTGAATACGCGATTCAAAAAGCATTAAAAAGTATTAGTGCTGAAAAAACAACAATTATTATTGCACATCGATTATCAACAATCGAACATGCGGATAAAATTGTGGTGTTTAATCAAGGGGAGATTGTGGAAATTGGTCGGCATGAAGAGCTACTTGAAAAAGGTGGTTTTTACGCTAAGCTTTATCGTGTGGATAAGCAAGAAGAAGCGGTTTAAAGCGATTGTATTGGAATAGCGTAATAACTTTTTGTATTAAAAATCCCACAATGTTGGAAATTTGATGCAAAAATGTATCAATTCTAATAAAAATAAGATATGATTAACCCGTTAGTTTGTATTATTTGAAGGTAACTTGTTACAACTGTCTGTAATACATTTATTTTAATTCGTAATTAAGTGGAGACTTATATGAAAAAGCAATTAATTATTGCTGCATTAGCAGGTCTATTCGCGACTTCTACAGCTGTAGCGGCGACAGATTCGTTAATTGATAGACAAGGTGATTTTGTTAAAGACCGTCAAGGTGAGTGTGTATTAGTAAAAGATGGTGTTCCTGGATGTGGCGTTGTAATCCAAGATCTTACTTTCTCAGCAGATACTTTCTTTGATTTTGATAAAGCAACACTTCGTCCACAAGGCCGTGAGTTACTTAACAAAGTAGCCGCTGAGCTTGTTAAAAACGAAAATGGTGTAAAATCAATCAGCCTTACTGGTTTCACTGATTCAGTAGGTAGTGCTGCTTATAACCAAAAATTATCACTTCGTCGTGCAGATTCAGTACGTGATTATTTAATTGAAAGAGGCGTTAGCCCATCATTAATCACAGCTCAAGGTGATGGCATTAGCTATACATTTGATAATGCAACTGCAGAAGGCCGTGCTAAAAACCGTCGTGTAGATGTTAAAATCGAAGCTGTAAGAAAAGTAAACGTAGACTAATCTAATTACATGATTTAATTCTATTTTTATATAGTCTGAAAGAATAAAAAAGCACTCTGAGATCGGAGTGCTTTTTTGCTATTCGCTATTTCAACTTTAGATAATAGTTATTATTATCGTCTGTTGAAATATGTGCTCTATTTACATATATAAAAATGTAAAAATAAAAAAGGATGCGCCCCGTAGTAGTCGGTTGCAAATTGCCAAGACTCTTGAACGCGTAGGTTCAAGTGGATACTGCATAAATCACATTAGGCTTCTGAACTAAATCAGCTTGCACACCGTGACCTAATAACAGCTAACTCCAAAGTATCATATTTAGGATCAAGAGGTGTATGACAATAAAAACGCTCGTACATAACAGGAACGCATCAACAATAGTCTTACATAGATTAGGCTATTTTTCAAATGGAGATTGCGCGATAAAGAGGGCATAAACGCTTTTTGGCTGAGGATTATTCAATATTTCCATCGCTCGTAGAAAAGAACTTCCTGTTGTAATTACATCATCAATAAAGAGAATTGATGGTGTTTCTAGATTATCTATTTGATTTTGATCTAAACATTTTGAAAGGAGGGGCTTGTTAAGGATAAAGCTATTGTGATGATTATCTAAGCGCTCATCAAAAGAGAGGTGGGCTTGCGGCAGGGAAAATGCTCTTTTTTGTAAAATTTGGTCACTATAGTGTTGTTGGTACTTTCTTGCTAATGCTTTGCTAATGAGCGCAGGAGGATTAAATCCTCTTTGTGCTACGCGAATTCGATCGCTCGGCATTGGAATAATCAGTGTATTAGCCGGGAGCTGTTGTAAGAATTGCCCGGCATATTGTTCGGTGAGGGTAGTGAGTGTTTCACTTAAGTAGGGCTTTAATTGATATTTAAAGCTCTTAATCAATTGCTTGATCGGTCCACTATATTGACAGCAGATTGCGACATCCGCTAAATAAGGATAGAGCCTTTTGCAAAAATGACACAGAAATAGGCCTTCTGTATCGCAAAAGATACATTTCCGTTCAGCGGGTTGAATGTCGCCGGCACATTGTGGGCATAGATGAGGGATGATGGTTGTTTTAAGACGATGTGAACAGTTATTGCAATAACGAGGTAGGAGGTAGTCTAGTAGCATCTATAATGTATCTCTAAGGTCGTTAGATTATTCGATTTTCAGACGCGTATGATCTCTCTATTCACTATTACCTGTTTGTAGTGCTGTAATCTCAATGGTTATTGGATCGTGATCTGAAAACCGATAAGGATACTTAAGATTAGTATTAAGATGATGGACTTGGGGATTTTGATAACTGATCGTTTTAGGAATCAATATGTAATCGAGCACAATAGGGCACTGTTTATAATGGGTGGTATAGAGTTTGCCATTATAACTTTGCCACATAGAGATGAGTCGCTCGCCGGTTAGAATTTTGAGCGTATCGCTGTTAGGCGTATCGTTAAAATCGCCGAGTACAATGATAGGATGCTTATTATTTTTTTCATAAAAAGAGCGAATTGCAGATGCTTGCTCATTACGCTGTCGTTTGGCAATCCGTTTTTCCTGTTTAGTGGGCATCATCTGTGATTTAAGGTGGCAATTAATCAGTGTTAATGGGCCTAAGTCCGTCATAGCTGTTAATAGAAGCGGTTTTCGTGAAGGTCTGTAGGTACATTCAAGATTGCCTTCAAAAGCGCTTACATCGCCAATATGGTTGTGATAATTACAGATTGTAATATGATCTTTGACCAAAAAGGCCGGGCGAATATTGAGATCTTGCGCGCCACCGCTACTATTTTGTCTTGGTGGAATATCAATATAGCGATAGGTCGTTTGAGTGGATGTTTTTATGGCATCAATAATGATATCGGCAACAATCGCAATGGCTTCCCCTTCGATATTAAGCGTTTGTGAGCCAATCTCTTGTAGGGCAATAATATCGGGAAGTTGTAAATCTTCAGTAATCGCTTTGATAAGGTGCGCAATTTTATCAGGGTGCGAATTTTCATGAAGATTGTGTAGATTGCAAGAAGCAATGGTTAATGTTGTCGCTGGGGGCATGGGCATAATGATCGATTTGTATTACGGAAAGAGCTTGGCATGCTATTGTGATTGATAGAGGGGCAAAAGTGAGCGAAGTAGTGCAATCTGCTGCTCATTGCCGGCTGTTTCTGCTTCTTGTAGCAGTGTATTGAATTTGGCTTGATATTCATTGATGAAATAAGTTCTTTTGAGTCGAACATAGTTTTGCCATTGTGTCTGCTCATCAGTATAGAGGGTTGCAAAGAAATTCCGCGCCCGATAGATAAAGAGTAGAGGCTCTAGGCGAGGATCATGAAAATTGAACTCAAAATCACGAAGTGCAACACCATTCATCGTTGGAATTTTGGCCATTTTATGACGATCTTGTGCTTCAAAGAAGCCATGATAGAGTAAGGATTCGACGGGCGAATCTTGATTCTCAGTTTCAAAAGGAGAGGGCGCTTGGTAAATCTCGAAGAGTTTATTTTGCAGTAGCGTGCGTTTACTCAATATTCTCTGATAATTCTCGACACAGTAAGCTTCATCGAGCTTAGGATTGGGAAGTGTCTTGAGAATAGAAGCGGGGGCTAAAATCGGTGCGCGATTGAGATAAATCCCCTTGAGTGGAATACGGGATTCCCCTTCAAGTAGTTCACTGCTTGGTTTGTACATCCTCTTGGCGATTGTTTGACTATCGAGCGTTAAGAGTGGCTCGATATCGCCCATTAGATCAATGGTGATCAATTGATTCTTATTTTGAGGGTGAAAGAAGAGCGGCATAATAAGTGAGTAGTAATCACGCGCATAGCCAAACATGCCGGAGACATGCAACAGTGGTGTTAAACGTTCAAAGTCGATCAGCGGTTGTAGATCCCTTGCTTTTCGATGCTCAAAATAGTAGTTGAATAGTTTCGGTTGTTTTTGGGAGATAAGCTGCGCCATACCGATAGTAGCGTAGACATCACTTAACGCATCATGCGCTTTCTCATGTTGTAAGTTATTCGCTTTTGAAAGATGTTCTAAGCGTAGGCTCACCGTGCCATCTTTATTCTGTGGCCATTCGATTCCTTCAGGACGAAAGGCGTAAGTTGCTCGCACAACGTCAAGCAGATCCCAGCGAGAATTCCCATTTTGCCAAGTGTATGCATAAGGATCGATAAAGTTGCGATAGAAGAGATAGCGAATCATCTCATCATCAAAACGAATATTGTTATAGCCTAAGATACAAGTATTGGGTTCGCTAAAAAGCGCATGAATCTGCCGCGCAAACTCAGCCTCAGGCAATCCTTTTTCCATCGCTTCTTGCGGAGTAATACCGGTGACTAATATAGATTCAGGGTCGGGAATATACTCTTCGGGCGGTTGGCAATAGAGATTGATAGGCTCGCCGATAATATTAAAATCTCTATCTGTACGAACCCCTGCAAATTGAGCAATACGATCCTCTTTTGGATTTAAGCCAAAGGTTTCAAGGTCATAAAAAAAGAAGGTCGCTGTCATGAATAGCCTTGCTGTCAATACTATCAGAATAGTGGTGAAGATCAGAATAAAATCGTTTTTCTGACTTTGGAAAAATTATAGATCATTTAGAGATCACTTTGGTAAAACGCTTAGAGTGAGAAGTTTTCCCCTAGGTAGACACGGCGTACATCTTCATGGCCTAGTAGGTGTTCTGTATCCCCTTCTGCAATGACTGTGCCTGCGCTTAGTATATAGGAGCGCTCACAGATAGAGAGTGTTTCTCGAATATTATGATCGGTAATCAAAATGCCGATATCACGTTTAGAAAGATCGATAATAATTGATTGAATATCGGAAACCGAGAGCGGATCGACACCTGCAAATGGTTCATCGAGTAAGAGGAACTTTGGATTAAGGGCGAGACTTCGCGCAATTTCAACGCGGCGGCGCTCCCCCCCCGACAATGCAATTCCTTGTGAGTGGGCGATATGAGTAATTTTGAAATCTTCGAGTAATTGATCCGCCAATGCTTCTTGGGCTTTTTTGTCTAAATCTTTACGGGTTTGACAGATCGCGAGGATATTATCCCGACTCGTCATTTTTCGAAAAATGGAGGCTTCCTGCGGTAGATAGCCGATGCCTAATTGCGCGCGGATATGCATCGGGCTTTTGGAAATATCTTCTTTATCTAGGAATACATTGCCGTCATCCGGTGTAATAAGGCCGACAGTCATATAGAAACTAGTGGTTTTCCCGGCACCATTGGGGCCAAGAAGACCAACGACTTCGCCTCGATTGATATGAAACGATGCACCATTGACAACAGTGCGGTTTTTAAAACGTTTAATAAGGTTTTGAGCGGTTAGGCGCATGTGGATATCCTATTTTTGATCTCTATTTTCCATCTGAATTGTGAAGTGCACTCGGCCATCCTCTTTGCGTTCAGCATTAATAACACGTGTTTCAAGGTTATAGATGATCTTATTCGCAACCACGATATCGCGATTTTGCTCTACTTGTGCATCTGTTTCCAGTTCTAGAATCTGTCTTTTCGGAAAGTAACTTAATTTTCGACCCTCTCCAAAGACCCAAGGTTCATTGAGTTTAGGGAGATCTTTAATTTTGACCATATCACCAGTAGCAATAATATATTCTAGTTCCCCATCTACCATTTGAAAAATCGCCTCATCCGCTAAAATCTCAAGATTCCCTTGTACCATGACGACATTGCCTTTGTAGGTTCCGGTCGGTGTTCCATTGGTAAACTCTGACCAATCAGCATCGATATAGAGCGGTAATTGCCGATCTTCAGGGAGTGCAAAAGCAGTATGAAGATTTAAGCTTACTATGGTTAATAATGTGCCGAGTATGAGAGGGCGACGATGAGCTTGTTTGGAAACTCGGTATTTATTGTGGTGTTGATTCATGGTCTGATTCCTGATTCATTAAGAAAGTCGAATGAACATCATCGAGTAGGGTAAACATCTTTTTAGGAGGATAGGCATCGAGGCCTATTCCTGTCAACAAACGAGTCGGTGTTGTGATTTTAACAAATAATTCTGAAGTCGCTCGTTCCCCTTGATCATGGATATAGAGTTTTTCAGTATTTAACGTAAGGTCATTGACCGGTTCTTGAGTATCCGGCAAGAAGAGTTCAACGTTATTGATCATCGTGATGAGATTGCGATCTTGGCTAATCAAGGCAATATCACTCTCGGCTCGCCAATCATAAGGATGCTCTTTGCGAAGTGGTGGGGAGTTTTCAGTTCTGGTGATATCGTAATGGAAAAGTCGGGGATCGGTGAGCGTACTGCCTTTCTCGTTATCATAGTGCTGTAAAGCGGCGCCAATGAGAGTGTATTCTAATATCCCTTGTGGGGTATAGCGTTTGATCTCATACGAGGAGAGAATCATTTGGGGCTCATTTGAGATGGTTTCAGGGGCTTCCTGGCTATCTCGGTAGATAATCCAGGCGAGATAACAGAGCGCACCAAGTACAAGGAGTTGAAAAAATCGTTTTAATATCGTCGCAAATGTCATAAGCGCCTTATTGACTATCTTTTAGTTACATGAGTCCATAGGTGTAAAAAGTACTCCCATATTATGCGGTGTTTAGCGGGCTTTCGCAATAAGATGCTGATTGTGTCTCTATTTCTTTGGGAAGAGAGTGCTTTCAAGTCTTAATGGCCATTTTCAAGATGATAAATCCTCAAGCGGGAATTAACCCTAAATATTTATTTCAGAATTATTTACGCAGCGTTCGAACTTGTAGATTTTGATCGGCCAGCAGTAAAATGTCGGCGCCCCGCGCTGCAAATAAGCCATTGGTCACTACGCCGGTAATTTGATTGATAGAGGCTTCTAATTGAATAGGGCTTGTGATTTTAAGGCCTTCTACATCGACAATAAGATTATGATTATCTGTAATAAAGCCCTCACGAATTTGCGCCTTTCCACCCATCTGTTCCATCTTGCGCATTACATAGTGTGCGGCCATTGGAATGACTTCAATGGGAAGGGGGAATTTTCCCAATGTTTCAACGAGTTTTGACTCGTCGGCAATACAGACAAATTGCTTTGCATGGGCTGCTACAATTTTTTCGCGTGTTAGCGCACCGCCACCGCCTTTGATCATGGCTAAATGATGATTGACTTCATCAGCCCCATCGATGTAAGTATCGATGCTTGTAATATCTTCAAGATTGACTACAGGAATGCCGAGTGCTTCAACTTGTTTAGAGGATCTCTCTGAGCTTGAAGCAACGCCTTTAATTTTGAAAGGGAGCGTTGGGAATAGGGCAATAAGACAATCAACGGTAGATCCGGTTCCTAAACCGAGGATTTGATCAGGCTGAATGTAGGAGAGTGCAGCTTGAGCGACTGCTTCTTTCTGTTTCTGTTGTAAGGTCATAAAATTAGTCTTTCTAGGCTAAACAAATAGATTAAACGAATAAATAGATTGAAGGCGAGGGAGTCATAAAGTTTGGATCATCATGGTGATAAGGTATTTTTGCAAAGGTTTTACAATGAATCTGAGCGTTATAAGAGCTCTGCAAAAAAGTATCAGATATTTAAAGAATTTTATATCGCTCCTCGTTTAATGTTATAGTGGTACATCATAATTATACTCGTAAAATTGATAAAGGAAACATCGAATGCCAGTAGCAAAAGATAAAGTAGTCGGCGTAATTTACACATTAACTGATGATCAAGGCAATGTGCTTGATTCTAATAAAGGCCAAGAGGCGCTTGAGTTCATCCATGGTCACGGTATGATGATTCCTGGTTTTGAAAAAGCGTTAGAAGGTGCAACAGAAGGTCAAACAGTTGCGTTTAGTGTGACTCCTGAAGAGGGTTATGGTGAAGCGAACGAAGATTTTGTGATCGAAGTTCCACGCACAGCTTTCCCTGAGGGTGAGGATATTCAAGTGGGTTGGCAAGTAACAGGTACAACACCTGATGGTCAGATGCAACCTTTTAGAGTTTTAGAAGTTTCTGAAGAGAAAATCAAACTTGACGGAAACCATCCTTTAGCAGGTCAAAACTTGAACTTTGAAGTGGAAGTTGTTTCTCTTCGTGATGCAACAGAACAAGAGCTCTCTCATGGCCACGTTCATGCAGCGGGACACGACCACTAATTTCGCCCTATTTATGTGTTAGCGGTTAAAAATCTCTATGTCACATCAAAAAACGTTTCAAATAAAAGGAGAACTATCAACATTGATGGTTCTCTATCTTAATGGAATCGATCTAAAAGTCTTAGAGGATGATCTTTCAAAACAGATTGAGAGATCGCCTCAGCTTTTTAAAGGCCTTCCGATCGTTATTGATCTTATTGCCATTGAAACGGGCAATAGTATTGATCTCAATTGGTTGAAAAACCTATTATTAGCACGGGATCTTGTGCCTGTCGGGCTTCGTAATGTTAATGCAAGTCTGCAGGAGAAAGCGAGAGCCTCTGGTTGGGCTATCCTGGCAGATTCTGCAAATAAAGCGAAACAAGTGGACGCTTTAGCCGTTCAGAATGTACCTAAACAAGCAACTGCGGTGCCTGTGGCAGAAAAAGTCAAAGTCGTTGAACGGGTGAAAGAAGTCTTTGTGCCCATTGATACCACATTGCATGTACAGCAAGTGCGATCAGGACAACAGCTATCTGTGCCGAAAGGAGATCTTGTGGTTGTGAACTCAGTCAATGAAGGTGCAGAGTTATTAGTGGATGGCAATATCCATATTTATGGTAGTTTGAGAGGGCGCGCTCTCGCGGGTATTAATGGTAATCAATCTGTTCGTATTTTTTGCCAATCCCTTGAAGCGGAGCTAGTTTCTATCGCGGGATTTTATAAAATGCAAGAGGATATTCCTCAAGAGTTATGGGGCAAAACTGTACAGATTTTTCTTGACGAAGAAGAGTTAAGAATTACGCCGTTAATCCGTTAATCTGATATTATATATAATACTATAATCGTTGATACTGGAGTTAGTTTTCATTCAAGCTAGCGGTGTTAAAGCTGAGGTAGAATGTTTATTAGATATCGGATTACATAGTAAATAGTATTCGTATTTTAATTAAAGCAATGTTGTATATATTATTTTTAGATGAATCGAAATCATATGGATGTCAATCATGATAAACATTATGATAATTGAGATGAAATGATATATTTTAATGGTTGGATAGAGTGATAAATTTGGGAGCGACGCGTGGCAAGAATTGTAGTTGTAACATCAGGTAAAGGTGGTGTTGGTAAGACAACCACTAGCGCAAGTATCGCATCAGGTCTTGCAAAAAATGGACACAAGACAGTTGTGATTGATTTCGATGTGGGATTGCGTAATCTAGATTTGATTATGGGGTGTGAACGCCGAGTAGTTTATGACTTCGTCAATGTGGTGCAAGAAGAAGCAAGTTTAGCACAAACTTTGATTAAAGATCGACGATTAGAAGATCTCTATATTCTACCCGCTTCGCAAACACGAGATAAAGATGCCTTAACAAAAGAAGGTGTTGAAAAAGTGATGAAGGATCTGACAGATATGGGATTTGAATTCATCATCTGTGACTCTCCTGCGGGTATCGAAAAAGGAGCGCAGCTTGCAATGTATTTTGCGGATGACGCGATTGTGACGACAAATCCTGAAGTCTCTTCCGTTCGTGACTCTGACCGTATTTTAGGGCTTCTTGCAAGCAAGACAAAGCGTGCTGAAGAGGGAAAAGAGGTTAAGCAGCATTTGATTATCAATCGCTATAATCCTGCGCGAGCAGATAGCGGTGATATGCTTTCAGTAACGGATATTCTTGATATCCTAGGGATTCCACTTTTAGGTGTTGTTCCAGAATCTCAAGCCGTGTTGCAGTGTTCAAATGCGGGCGAGCCTGTGATTATGAATGAAGAATCAGATGCCGGGCAGGCTTTTAACGATATTGTTGAGCGCTTTTTAGGAAAAGATCTTCCCCATCGGTTTATGGAGTCCCCTAAAAAAGGTTTCTTTGGACGTATTTTTGGAGGTTAAGAGATGCTTAAACGTTTATTTGGTCGACGCCAGAGAAGTAATACAGCCTCTATTGCTAAGGAGCGCTTACAAATTATAGTCGCCCATGAGCGTCTTAAGAATGCAGAAGGAGGGAATCCTGCTTTCTTGCAAGACCTTCAAAAAGACATTTTAGAAGTTGTACGGCGATATATTCCTGTGGATGCTGAGCAAATTAATATCTCGATGGATCGAGATGGGGATTGTGATGTTCTTGAGTTAAATATTGTTTTATCGGAAGATGATCATAAAGCTTTAGATTCTATCTTAGAGAATAAATCAGTAGAATCTCAATCATGATATTCTAAGATCGAAAGTAGTACTCTCAGTTAACATTCTTTGAAGTTATAACAATGAGTAAAAAGCCGTGATAAAAACGGCTTTTTTTGTGGGGAGAACTTGCAATTTTTTTTTTGATCTAATATAACGAAATAGAGGAGGTTTTCATGCGTTTAGATAAGTGGTTATGGGCAGCACGCTTCTATAAAACCAGACGTTTAGCAACGGATGAGATTAATAAAGGGCGTGTGAAAGTCAATGGCTCTGAAGCAAAACCCGCTCGGAATATTGCTGTAGGCGATATCTTAACAATTCGTAAATTACAGACCATTTTTGAAGTTGAAGTTTTATTGTTAATTGAGCAACGTGGACCGGCTTCGGTTGCAACTACCATGTATGTTGAAACAGATGAGAGTATTAAGCGCCGAGAGCATGAGCGGGAATTACGACGATTATCACCTCAACCATCCTCTGAAACACTTACAAGCCGAGATAAACGGCGCTTAAGAGATGTAAAGCAGGGAAAAATATTTTAAAAGTTCATTTGAAAACATATTTAAAAACAAATTTTTAAATCATTACAAATAATAATAGCTATTAAGGAGAGTAGTAAATGGATTATCGGATAGAAGTTGATCTATTGGGAGAATTAGAAGTGCCAGCGGATGCCTATTATGGTATTCACACTGTGCGTGCAATCAATAATTTCACCATTTCAACACAAAAAAATAGTGATAATCCTGAATTTATTTATGGTTTAGCCGCTGTGAAAAAAGCAGCAGCGCAGGCAAATATGGATTTAGGCACAATTCAATCTGAGGTCGGTAATGCAATTGTCAAAGCATGTGATTTGATTATGGCGGAAGATCGTTATTGCCAATATTTCCCTATTGATCTATTTCAAGGGGGCGCCGGTACATCACTGAATATGAATATGAATGAAGTGATTGCCAATGTTGCATTAGAATTGCTTGGCTACGAAAAAGGACGATATGACATTATTAATCCAAATGATCACGTCAATGATTCTCAATCCACGAATGATGCCTATCCTACCGGAATGCGTGTCGGATTTTATAAAGTTTCAGAGCGCCTCATTGAAGCAGCAGAGTATCTCTATAAAGGATTAAAAGCAAAAGAAGTAGAATTTGCTGATGTGATTAAAATGGGGCGTACTCAGTTGCAAGATGCAGTACCAATGACATTGGGTATGGAATTTGGGGCATTTGCTTTTCAAATTAGAAAAGGGATTGATTTCTTGAAAGTGGCACGTCAACCGTTACTCTCTGTGAATTTAGGTGGAACGGCAATTGGAACAGGAATCAATACGCCGGCGGGTTACTCGGCACTAGCTACAAAATATTTAGCAGAGATTACAGGCTTTGCATTTGAACCAGCGGGTGATCTTATTGCGGCGACGTCTGATCTCTCTGATTTTGTCTATTTCCATTCAGCGCTTAAAGGGTTAGCCGTTAAGCTTGGTAAGATGGCTAATGACCTACGTCTGCTCTCATCGGGTCCACGTACAGGTTTAAAGGATATTAATCTACCAGAATTACAGGCGGGTAGCTCAATTATGCCAGCAAAAGTCAATCCTGTATTGCCAGAAGCGGTCAACAATGCTTGTTTTAAAGTATTTGGTAATGATACAACGGTATTAACAGCTGCAGAGGCAGGGCAATTACAATTGAATGCAATGGAACCTGTGATTGCACAATCCACTTTTGAATCGATGATGCTTCTCACCAATGCTTGCCGTAGTTTGCAAGATCGCTGTATCGCTGGGATTACAGCAAATGAAGAGCGCTGTTTAAATTATATTCTTAATTCGATAGGAATTATTACTTACCTTAATCCTATTATTGGCCATAGTGAAGGGGATATTGTCGGTAGCATCTGCGCTAAAACGGGTAAGAGTGTTCGAGAAGTGATTCTTGAACGTAATTTAATGTCGGCTGAAGATTTTGATGCTTTCTTCTCAATAGAGAATTTGCGTAAAACTTTAGGATTACAGTAAGCTGTTATGACAGAACTTAAAATTGAATCACAGTCGCCTCTCGTTGTAGAGGCGAATCTTTTTTTAGAAGGCTATCAGCGACAATATCGTGAACATAGTGCTCGGGCAAAACAGGTGGCATTATCACAGTTAATTGCTTACCTTGAGATGCGCGCGATAGAAACATGGGCACAATGCGATGACCGAGTATTGCGGCAATATATTATTTATCGTTCTAAAACAGCATTACCGGGAAGTGAGAAGCCATTAAGTAGCAGTAGTATCGAAACGCATTTAGCCTCTATTCGAATCTTTTTTCAATATCTGCAAGAGAAAGGTCTTATTCAATATAATCAAGCAAGGTTAGTCTCAACACCCAAAAAAGGCAAACGGTTACCTACAGTGATTGAGGCGGATCTTGTCAATCAGATTTTAGATCGTACGCCAGAAGATGAGTTAGAAGTAAGGGATCTCGCTATTTTAGAGTTACTCTATTCTAGTGGACTTCGTTTAGCAGAGATTGCGAGTTTAGAATTATCAGATTTAGATTTTAAAGAACAGCTTGTAAAAGTCATTGATGGTAAAGGGGGGAAAGATCGCATCGTACCCATTGGTCGTAAGGCGATTATTGCATTGGAAACTTGGTGCGCACTTCGGCTCAATTGGCTCAGTGAAGTGCCGGCGATTACGACCAATGCGCTCTTTATTTCAAAGCGCGGTGGGCAACTTTCCGACCGGCAAATTAGTCGCCGAGTGAAGCTCTATGCAGAGAAGAGTGGAGTGCATATTAATCTTCATCCTCATCTGTTACGTCACTCTATGGCGACGCATGTTTTGGAATCGAGCCAAGATATTCGGTTAGTACAAGAGTTATTAGGGCACGCCGATATCTCAACAACTCAAGTGTATACCCATTTAAATTTTAATCATCTCGCTAAGATCTTTGATGCAGCACATCCACGGGCAAAGCGGCAAGCCCCTAATAAGGTGAAGATACAAAAACTGCCTCGATCAGATGATGAGGCAGATGAGTTTTAGATTCTAGCTTTAGTGCGATGATTTGCTACATGCTATGGTCTCAATGCTTGAGATGAATAATGCGAGTGAATAATGTGAAAGTAGGTTATACAATGAGATGTTTTTGTAAGCGCACAATATCGACCTGTAGGACTTTTTCAATATAGCCGATAGGGCCGCCATATTCCTGTTTAATAAATTGATCTAATGTATTAAGATAATCAGCCTCTACATAGCGAACTTTGCGTAAAATAGGCTCTAATGCTTCAATGATATTCGGTTCAAGTTGTCGATTGTCTTCTTTATGGGCTGAGAATAACTGATGTAATGCTTCCGCTGATTCATTGGAGCGGAGATAATTAGTCATAATATCATCATAGTGGACATCTAATGCTGAGAGTAACAGATAACTCATAACGCCGGTACGATCTTTGCCTGCGCTGCAATGATAGATCACCTTTTCATTATCCGAGAGTGCCGCAAATACTGCTTTGAATTGTTCCGCCCCTTTTTGAGGGAATGCCTGATACATTGTAATGAAGAGTTGATCAATCTCTTTTGCTGTTAGTTGTGTGAGTTTTTTGATCTCATCTTTGGTAAAGAAGTTACCCACATCAATGGGTTTTGCTTGATAACTAATCATGCCGGCAAGCAGTTTTAACTGCTCTTGGTGTTTCTCTTCCGGCATACGGAAATCGAATACAACATCTGGAGCAATATTGATCAATTGATCTAAGTCTTGAGGGGAAGCAAAATCAAGTAAGGCGCTTCGATAGACCCTATTTGCTTTAATAGCGCGATTATTACGTGTTTTAATCTCTGCAAAATTTCTAAAATTGACGATATTTTCAAAATTAATTTGTGAAGCCATAGATGAACCCTCAATTGCATAACTCATTTAAATATAAGCTCTATCCTATCATATTCCTCCCTTGTATTATGTTTTAACCGAAGATATGGATAGAAAATATTGTACTTTTTTCGATCACCTATTGCTTTTTGTAGGCTGTTCTTGTAACATTTGTCTTCTACTAAGAAGCACCGAAGAATGCCTGGGTGGCGAAATTGGTAGACGCAGCAGACTTAAAATCTGCCGACCCTTATACGGTCGTGCCGGTTCGATTCCGGCCCTAGGCACCATTATTGAAACGAGAAGCCCGCAATATAGCGGGCTTTTTGTTGTCTGGGATTTGATTGTCACCAATGTTGAGATTCCAATATAAACTAACTTAGATCGTAAACTTACTTTAAAAAGGCGTAAGTCAAAATGCTGAGTTAGCTTAAGAAAATGCGGCAATTAAGTGTTTATTGGGAAAGCTATAACACCGGAACGATGCAGAGAAGCGATTTAACACTTGTTATATCAAGGGGTATTTTCGATAGTTAAGGCATGTCGATTGACAGAGCCCTCTCTTCGCAGTTGGAAGCAGCCTGACTTCAAACAAAACCGTCTAGTGCGTGATCAGCCTATAATAGATGCGCTTAATGCAATTGTTCAAGACCTCGCACGGCCTCGTTGGGGTTGGAAGTGTTTTTACCGATTAAGACTCCTTTGTGTCAATTATGGATACCACTCTAAACTTTTAGATGCAAAAAAGCCCGCTAAATAGCGGGCTTCTTCAATCATGATTGGTGGAGGCGGCGGGATTTGAACCCGCGTCCGAAAACTATCCATTCTTGGTACTACATGTTTAGCCGTATCTTTAATTTAACTTCACATCGTCCGACCGGCAGGAGATGCAAAGCTGTTCTAAGTTAAGTTTCGCAAAATACCCCTTAGAAATGATATTTCACTATTTCGTTTAAGTTGACTGATGATAATACCGAACGAACACAGTATCATGATCAGTTAGCAGACTAAGCTGCTAAAGCGTAGTTGTTATCGTTTGCAACTATACAAATTGCCGCGTTTTTACAAGACTCTCGACCATCTTGACATGCACCTCAAACTTCAACATCCCCGTCGAATCCAAGAACGCCCCCGTTTAAGTTGATAGAGAATTATACCTCTTCTACAGGATTTAAGCAATGTTTCCCTGATTTTGTAGGTTGATATTCTGGATAACGTTCATAGAGTTTCTGCAATTGAATCCGTGCAGGCGTGAAATCAGCTTCGGCAGCTTCTTTCAATAATGCGTAAGCTTGTGGGATATCTTTGGTAATGCCGGGGCGAGATTGCATTAAGAGTTTGGCAAGTTCCGTCTTGGCATAAGGATGACCCTCATTCGCGGCTAACTCATAAAATTGTAGCGCTTTAGGGACATTAAGACCCACAACAACATCATTGGCATACATATAGCCCACCTTGAATAACAGCTCTTGTTGCGCTTCACTAGCTGGCAAGGCAAGAATTCTCTCTTCTAGTTCGTGAATCTGCTGAAGTGCTTCAGGGCTCTCTTGCCGGGAAAGCAGAAAGTAACGCAATGCAAGGGAGAGATCAATGAGCTCTTTTTCGGTTTTGAGTTCAATTAGACCAAGGTAAAAGAGCGCTTTGTAGTATTTTTTATTCGCGGCTTTCTGTAGATAGGCTTTTGCTTTCTCAAAATCTTGCGGAACATATTTCCCTTCATAATAAAAGGTTCCCATCCGATAGAGATCGACTTTGTTATTCAATGCTGCCGAGACACGTGTGAAGAGATATTCTAATGAGAATGTCATGATTAATCCTGTGGTGACGTTAAAAATAGCTACTCAGCAGTATAACTTCTAAGATTAAGCTCGTAACGCTTACCTTTTTCATAATAAGCGATTAAGGCCGGAAGATAATAATCTGCGGGTGCAAGTCCAAGTTCCACACGATCATCGCCTTCACCACTAACATAGAGTTTGATTGTGGTGTTTTTACCATTGATGCGTGCTTCTTGTGTGCCGGCAGCGGTGAAAGTGGGGCGCTCATAGATCTTCTTACCATTGGTCGTTTGGATCTTTTCGGTGAGAGGACCTTTATTGAGTGCTGATTGCCAAGCAGTTGTAAAGAAGTCTTGCGCTAATTTGGTCATTTCTGCGGAGAGTTTTTCGCCGGCGCGGCCATAAGTGATAGTTCTATTTTGAGTATCAAAATCGGCATAGGCATAAGGTTTATTACTGCGAATATCCCGGAATTTTTGAGTAATAAGGCGATTGCCTTGCATCATTCCCTCGCTCTCAAACACCATTTTCTTGAAAGGAATGTTGACGATCGTTTGAAGTTGATATTTGCCATTGCCATATTGGAAATCCATTGTAGCCGGTACTTGAAATGGGCCGACAAAGTTAAGGCGCATTTTATGGGGCATTTCTTGGGCTATGGCGATCATCGAACAAAAAATAAGTGAAAAAATGAGAATAAATCGTTGCATGAATTGTAGAAACCTCTAAAAATGTAGGAAGGGTTCTATAACCCTGATATGATGAAAATCCATTTTAACATGGGGAATAAGTGGATAAAACTTAAGCTTTTGCATCTCAAGTCAAAGGTAAAGTGATAATCAATACCACGTTCTATATTATAACCATAACACAGCAAAGAGGAGCTGCGCATGCAACCTAATTTACGTCAAAGACATTTTTTAAAGTTACTTGATTTCTCAAAAGAAGAGATCCTCTATTTAGTAGGGCTCGCTGAAGAGCTTAAAAGAGCGAAGAGAGCAGGGATAGAGCAACGACGACTAGCAGGAAAAAATATTGCGCTCATCTTTGAAAAATCTTCAACTAGAACTCGCTGTGCGTCAGAAGTAGCAGCGGCAGATCAAGGCGCAACCACAAGTTACTTAGGGAGTGAAGGGACGCAAATTGGGCATAAAGAGTCAATGAAAGATACCGCGCGTGTTTTAGGGGATATGTATGATGCGATTCTCTATCGTGGATTTAGTCAAAGAGTACTTGAAGAGGAACTTGCGGCTTATGCAGGTGTACCTGTTTATAATGGTTTGACCGACGAGTTCCACCCAACTCAAATGCTCGCAGATCTTTTAACGATGAAAGAGAATAGTGATAAATCTATCACAGACTTGAGCTATGCCTATGTGGGAGATGCGCGAAATAATATGGGGAATTCTCATCTTGTGATGGCGGCGAAATTAGGAGTAGATTTCCGCGTTGCGGCACCAAAACATCTTTGGCCGGAAGAGGCTTTGATGAAACAATGTGAAGCCTTGGCGGCGGTGAGCGGTGCAAGATTAACCTTTACCGAAAGTGCAGAAGAAGCCGTCAAAGGTGTTGATTTTATCCATACAGATGTTTGGGTATCGATGGGGGAAACAGAAGAAGCATGGCGTGAGAGAATCGCCCTTTTGCAACCGTATCAGGTCAATGCTGCTTTAATGCGCGCAACGGGTAATAAGAATACGAAATTTATGCACTGCTTGCCAGCTTTCCATAATCGTGAAACAACTGTCGGGGAATGGATCTATGATACGTTTGGGTTAGATGGTGTTGAAGTGACAGAAGAGGTTTTTGAAAGCGCTCAAGGAGTTCAATTCCAACAGGCTGGCAATAGAATGCATACGATCAAAGCAGTGATGGTCGCAACCTTAGGGTAAACTATAGGTAGAATCTGATAATGAGATTTTGTATCTGACCATTAATCTGTTCTATTTAGTTCTATTTATAGTTTATAAGTACAATAATTAGATTGAAAAAGCCACTTTTCTATATAAAGTGGCTTTTTTGTTACTGCTGATATGTCCTAAATAACGTTGACAAATTTTTCAGTCCTAATAGGAGAAGTTAGATGCTACTTAAATACCACTATTGAGGCGTTTTAATAATTCAATCGCTTGTTCTTGTGGATAGTTTGTCATGATATTTAAGGCTCTAGGCGCAAAGCGGTCACCTTTCATTGCTGCTTGTTGGAATAAGTTATAAGCTTTAGTGTAATCGGCAGGAAAATCCGGGGTGTTTTGTGTATAGAGTAATCCTAGACGATAAGCAGCGTGAGGTTGTTCATTAGCTGCAAGTTCGTAAAATTGGGCTGCAACAGGGATATTAGCAATGGTGCCTTGTCCTGTTTCAAACATATTTCCAGCATTAAGTGCTGCAAGAGTATTGCCTGCTTTCGCTGCTTGTTGGAAGTAGGATAGTGCTGTTTCTGGATTTTTTGCACTACCTTGACCGCTATAATAAGTCATCCCAAGATTATAGAGCGCGTTGGCATTACCTTGCTTCGCTGCTAATTCCCAATAGCGTTTTGCTTGATTCATATCTTGAGGGACTTCGGCACCTTGAGCGTATTTATTGCCAAGATAATATTGTGCGTATTGATCGCCTTTTTGGGCGAGCTCATTCAATTGGCTTGTGCCTAATGTCCGAACCATCTCGATATGTCCAGGTGTAATAATTTGAGGTTGGGCAGATTCACGAGATGTCGTCGCAAGACAGCCTGTAAGAATCAACGCAAGCGATGTTGCAAGAAATGTATGTTTTAACATAGTAAGTAAGCCTTTAGTATTTAACATTGACGTAAACCTTAGTGAGTAGTAGATATCTATGAAAAGGTTTAAAAATAATGAGATAGTTAGGGAATGCAATAAGTAATCAGCTTCATTGTAGAAGAAGCATCCTTATTCACAAAATATTTAAGCTACATAAAGATGAATATAATTATAATTCAATAAGTTGTAAATGGTTTAAGGTGTTTTTTAGAGAAATATATTCATCTTTTAATCAAGGGTGCTCAAAAGTTTAGCAAT